>JBAVOF010000548.1:0-2795 GCA_049691835.1 Polyangiales bacterium | reverse complement strand
TCTCTTCCGCACCCAGTCAACCATGCGGCGAGCAGCTCCTCGAGCGGAGTGTCCACCACCTCCGAGAAGGTTGCGCGGCCGCCAGCCTCCTCCTGCTCGCCGATCAGTGGAAGCCTTTGAGCAGCCACTTTGCGAGAGCGCGTTCGAGTGGACCGATGGAGACGACGCCCGTCGGGATCGGAATGTTTTCCGATGTTTGCAGAGCGTGAGCGTAGTAAAAACAAAGGTCCTGTCGGCGCAGTTCCTCACGCGACGTAATATCCAGTACCGCGCAATTCGGCTCTCAGCTTGAGCCCGATGGGCTAAGAGGCATAACTCACCTCACTGGTGCAGGCACAGAGCTGCTCCTAGGCCATGTGATCTGGTACTCATGCGGCTATCTTTTTGCAAGGCCCAGGCGAGGCGTGCGCGGTGCGGTTGGTTGGGGACTTCGAAGTGACGGGGCACGCGTGGCTTGACGGGTCGCTAGCCGCGCCCGCGCACGGCGAAGGCCCGCGCCTTCAGCGGGATGCTGCCGTCGGCGGCCGTTGGCAGGCGGGCGCGTAGACGCTCGGCGAGCGTCTCCCGCTGCCTCGGTGTCAGTGAAGCGACATGGCTCGGCGCGGGACCAGTGCCGCCGAGGAATGGCTGCCAGTAATCGTCGAAGCTGGCAAATACGGTCGGGATCGTGAGCGCGGTGCATACGACGTCGGTGAGCCCGGTCGCCGTGAAGAGCGCTGTCACAAATGGTGCTTGCCAAGCATGGAAACGCCGGCTCTCGTCGAGGGTGGCCGCTTGCGGATCGAGCTCCGCGGCCTCCTGCCAGAAGTGCTGCAGCAGATCGACGCCGCCACGGTAGTCCCAGAGGTACGCCGCGACGACACCACCCGGGCACAGCCGTTGTCGCATCGCCGCCAGCACGGGCGAGGGCTCGGGGATGAAGTTGAGCACAAGGCCGGAGACGATCACGTCGAAGCCTGTGGCGCGAGTGGGCAGAGCATCGCCGGTCGCGTGCACAAAGGACACACGCGCATCGGTCAGGCTGCGCGACGCGTGCTCGATGAACGGCGCGGACTGATCGCAGGCCGTCAGCGAAGCGGGACTTGCGAGCGCGCAGATGCTCGATGTGAGCGCGCCAGTGCCGCAGCCGACTTCGAGCCAATGTCCATGGGGCGCGGGCACGAGCCAGCCGAGAAATGTCTGCGCCATCGCCCGACTCCAGCGACCCATGTACAACTCATAGGCGTCGCCGGCGGCCCATCGATCGTCAGCACCGGTCGCACCCGCGGTTGCGTCGTTCATGTTCGCCCTCCTGTACGTCGGCGCGGTCTCCGGAGGATCTTCGGAGGATCGATCCCACGCAGGCGAAAGTCTGTCCAGCACGTTGGCGCTCCTGTCCGCGCCGCCTGCTGCTGCGGTTTCGCGGCATCCCTCTCATTGGGAAACCGACCGCGGGGTCAGTGGCTTTCCCCTTGCCCCGGTCAGGCTTTGGCTTCTGCGGCGGCTGAGAACTGGGGTTGCCCGACCCAAGGTCTTGTCGGCGCAGTTCCTCACGCGACGTAATATCTAGTACCGCGCAATTCGGCTCTCAGCTTGAGCCCGATGGGCTAAGAGACCGGAATAAACGCGGTCCGAATACTATGTTTGCATCCCGAAGGCTTGGAAAAGGCGCGAACGAGACTGAGCGGATGCAGTTATCCAATGGCTCGAGCCTTGAAGGCGAGCGCGGTCAACAAGCCCAGGCGTCGTCGAGCTCAGGGGGTGCTCGGGCAGGTGCGAGCTCGACGGGTCTGAGGGAAGACCGAGATAGCGGAGAATGCGGCGGATGGAGCTCGAGAGCATGATGACCGCCACGAACCGGAGACGCCCGCCGCAGTCAGGGCACTGCAGCACGTCGATGTCGAGCACGAGCGTATGAAAGTGCACGTTCAGGTTCAGCGCCTGCGGGGTTCGGGTCGATGGAACGGAGGAGCATGCTATGTTTTACAAGGATGGCGAAGCAGTCCGAGACCAAAGGTGACTGGACGTGGGGCGTCGCGAAGTCCCATCAGGAGCTCGACGAAGCGGACTGGGAGTTTTGGCGATGTCAAACCACCGATGAGCGCCTGGCCGCCACGTTTCAGGCCAGCATCGATGCCTGGATGCTGCACGATGAAGGCACAGTTGACGGCATCGATCTGACAGCCTTTGGGGTTCGCAAACTCGGGGCCGACGAAGAAGGGCGCCCCAGAGGCCATTTGCCAGAGTTTGGAAAAGGCCAACCCGGACGACATCGTCTGGTTCGGTAGAGCTCCGAACCGCGTGGACTTCCTTCAGCGTTTGCCCGGCGTCGCTTTCGAAGCAGCTTTCTCGCGAGCGACACTCGCCCACGCCTTCGGCCTACGTGTGAATCGCTCCAGCGTTACCGGAGGCTCTGGGGTGCCCCGCCTTTGACGTAGGAGGGAAACTGGACTTCGCTGCCATCCGAGAAAGGAGAAGGAGATGGCACGAAGAGGCTACCCGCCGGAGTTCCGGCGCCGCGTAGTGGATCTAGTCGAAGGTGGACGGAGAGCGGCTGAGGTCGCCGTCGAGCTTCAGATAAGCGAGCAGACGATCTATACCTGGCGCCGGTTCAATTTGGACGAATCAACCTAGCCCCAATGCGCGCAAGCGCTTGGCCGTCCACCGAAGCAGGCCGGCTTCTTTGCTTTGGGAGCATGCGACCGCTGGTGCGGATCCAGGCGCGCCGACCGATCTCGTGTCATTCAGGTCCCACAGGCCGCGCGACTCGACGGATTGTTCGCGCAGCGATGCAGCGCTACGGTGGGCGTGTGGGG
>JBAVOF010000547.1:0-4556 GCA_049691835.1 Polyangiales bacterium | reverse complement strand
GTCCGATTCTCGTCGATGGCATGCGAGACGTCGAGCTCCAACACGTCCGATTCGAGCTTGGTCGTCGACGGGGGCGGAACGCGGCGGAGATAGTGGAGTGCGTTGAACCCGTTTTGGTCGTGATAGGCGATCACGTTTAGTCCATCGCTCCAAATCACGTTCAGCGTGCCGAGCTCGTTGAGCTTCTGCAGCCAGCCGTGCACCTTGTCCCAACCGATGTCGGAAAGGCTGCGAGCCCCGGCGGCGCGGACCTGGCCCATCAGCCAGCAAAACGCGTGCTCCGAATCGGTATGGCCGACCGGCTCGAATCCGAGCCCCTCCTCGAGGGGAAGCGTCTCGTCCAAGTTCCGCCCGAGCTCTCCGTTGTGAGCGAAAATCCAATCGCGTCCTGCATGGCTCCGGACGAATGGATGGGTGTCCGTGAACGAGCGCCCCCGGTGGGTACCGCTGTGACAAATGAAAATGCTGGACCGAAACCGGTCCCAGCGCTGCACCGCCGTGGCGACCGCCGTGTCGTACTCGACGTGCGGATCTTTCAGAACCGAAGCGCCCACGCCGTTGCGCGGGTACCAAGCAAAGCCCCACCCGTCGGGGCGGTTGCTTTTCTTGAAGCGGATCGTCGGGGACGCGGGGCTGTCGTAGCAGATCGCGAGAAGATCACTGTTGAGCTGCTGCATTGCTTTGCTCCTCGAGAATCCGAGTCTGCAAGTCCGACGATTGGAAGAACTCCTGCTCGATCGACGCGCAAAGATCGGTCACCGAATCGACCAAGTAGGTGAGCTCGTCATGGAGCTCGTTACCGACGATGGCATAGCCTTCCCGCAAGGCCACGTGGCTGAGCAACGCCTCCAAGAGCGCGGTCGAAACCATCCCAATCTGATTCGAGCCGTAGCCCCGCACCTGCACCATGGAGTGGCGGGCGGCTCGCAAGCAGTACGATACCGAACGAGGCAGCTCTGGCTCGAACAAGAGGAAGCTCACTACCTCGCGCGCAGTCGGCGTGCCGAACGAGCTCTTCTGAAACGGTTCGGTCGCCGAGCAACAGGCGAGCAGCGCCGACCATTGAGCGAGTCGGATCGGGTCGTCGATGGCACCCTCGTCCGGAAAGGTGTGGTAGTGCACATCCATCAATCGCGCGGTCTGCCCCGCGCGTTCGAGGTAACGCCCGAGCCGCATGAACGCCAGCGGCTCCCCATTGAGCATGGTCTCGTCCGCCTGCCCGTGGAAGAGCTCTCCCATCTCGCGGATGTGTTGATAGAAGTGGTCCCTGTCGGAGCGATACAGCCTCCGCCCAGAGCCCCCTTCGAGCCAGTGCCAGAGCGCATTGACCGTCTCCCACATTTCGGAGCTGACGATCTCGCGAGCGGTCCGCGCATTCTCCCGCGCCCAGCGCACACACTCTACGATCGAGGTTGAGTTGCGCCGATCCCAGGTGAGATACTCCTGCACCGTCTCGCCATTTTCGTCCTCACCGAAGTGGCGGGCGTATCTCTCCTCCTCGCCCGCAACCACGACTAGGGGATGCCACCGGTGAAGGTGGGGCAGATCGACACCCGGAACGAAGGCACGGTTTACCCGCAGCAGGCGCGCCATGCCCCCGGCGCGCTCCATGTAGCGATTAAGCCAAAAGCAGTTACCGGCAACGCGAGAGATCATGATGCAGCATCCTCCAGCACCCAGGTGTCCTTGGAGCCACCACCTTGGCTCGAGTTCACCACGTACGACCCGGCCCTGAGCGCCACCCGGGTCAGGCCGCCGGGCAACACCCAGGTCTGTTTCCCGGTGAGCACGAACGGCCGCAAATCGACCCGCCGCGGTGCCGCCTCGCCTTCCACCCAAGTCGGGCAGGTCGAAAGCTCGATGACTGGCTGGGCAATGTAGCCCTCCGGATTCGCGCGAATCTTCTCGGCGAATTCCTCGAGCTCAGCACGGCTTGCACGGGGTCCGAACAGCATCCCGTAGCCACCGCAACCATCGACCGCCTTCACGACCATCGACTTGAGCTTCTCGAGCACGTGACTGCATTCGTCGGGACGCGCACAGAGATAGGTCTCGACCTGACCGAGCACCGGCTCCTCTCCGAGGTAGAAGCGGATCATGTCGGGGACGAACGGATAGACCGCCTTGTTGTCGGCCACGCCATTGCCGGGCGCGTTGGCCAGGCTGACGTTGCCCGCGGCGTACGCGCCGATCAATCCCGGCACGCCAAGGGCGCTGTCCTCGCGGAACGCCCGCGGATCCAGAAAGTCGTCGTCGATGCGCCTATAGATCACGTCGACCTGCTGCGGCCCCTCGGTGGTCTTCACGTAGACGCGGTGGTCGTGCACGAACAGGTCGCTCCCCTGGACCAGATCGCAGCCCATCTGGCGCGCCAAGAAACTGTGCTCGAAGTATGCGGAGTTGTAAGGACCTGGCGTCAGCACGACCACCCTGGTCTCGCCAGGGGCGCGTGGGGAGATGCTCATCAGCGCATCGCCCAGCCGCGCGGGATAGGCGTCCACCGCGCGAACCCTGCTCCTCCGAAACACGCCGGGGAAGATGCGTTTCATCACCGCGCGATTCTCGAGCACATAGCTCACGCCCGAGGGCGTTCGGAGGTTGTCCTCGAGCACCAGGAATTCGCCGTTTCCGGCCCGGATCAGGTCGATCCCGGCGATGTTCACGAATACCCCTTCGCGTGGCCGAATGCCGTGGAGCTCCTTCAGGTAGCCCGTGGTGCCGAAGACGACGGCCTCCGGGATGCGCCCCTCCTTGATCATGCGCTGCCCATCATAGAGGTCGGACAGGAACATGTTGAGCGCCGCGACGCGCTGAATCAGCCCCCGCTCGATCGTCGCCCAGGTCGCCGCGGGAATCACACGCGGGATCAGATCGAAGGGAAAGATCTTCTCCTGCCCACGGTCGTCGGAATACACCGAAAACGTCACCCCGCCTCGAAACAAGGCGCTTTCGGCGAGCTTTTGCCTGGTCATGAACTCGAGGCGACCGAGCTGGTCGAGCTCGGCCACGAGATCGGCGACGCCTTCGCGAGGGCTTCCATCCCCTCGAAACAGCTCGTCGTAGGTCCTGGGCAGGGGCACGTAGCCGTCGAGCAGTCTTGTGTCCCCGGCCAGGCCGACGGTCTGCTCAAGCTCCGCTGCCATGATGGGACAGCATGGAGGCGGAACCTCGCCCACGCCAGCGATACCCCGATGAAAAGTCGACTTATTACCCAGAAGAAACACCGCAGAAACAAACCCTGGCCCGCAAGAAGCGCCCGATGATATAAGCGGCCTCTCTTCGTGGAGGTCACATGGGTCGATCGAGCGACGGCACACCTTTGAGCATGCGACCGGGCGACTGGTTCTTCGTCGCGGCGTTTGCCTTCTTCGCGTTCTCTTCGTTCTTCTCGGACTCGTGGCACGCCCTAGGCTTGCTGGAAGGCGATGCGTTCTGGTCGCGCGCGAACCGCTGGTACGCCGAAGTCTCGGCCGACCACTTCTTCGCCGCCGAGCATCAATACGTGCGAGTCAACACCGGCATCTCGGGCCTCATCTACGGCCCCTTCTACCTCGTGCTCGTGTACGCCTTCGTGACGGGCAAGAACTGGATCCGCACCCCGGCGCTCATCTACGTCGGCGCCATGCTCCACGGCCTCACCGAGTACTGCGTCTGGGAGTATTGGATCGGCCCGCCTCCAGGCAAACCCTTGATTTTCTGGGCATTCACCGCCCCGTACGGGATCGTTCCCTTGTTGCTCGCGGTGCGCATGTGGAAGCCCCGCCCATTTGGGCCTAAGGAAGCTTGAAATGCACCCCTGGCACGACGTCTACATCGACGAAGACCAACTGGAAGAAACCTTCCCCGTCGTCATCGAAGTTCCGATGGGAAGCAAGAACAAGTACGAGCTCGACAAAGAGAGCGGCCTGCTTCGCCTCGACCGTGTGCTCTTCAGCGCCGTGCACTATCCGGCCAACTACGGATTCGTGCCGCGGAGCTTCTGCGACGACGGCGACCCACTCGACGCGCTCGTCCTGGGCCAGGAAGCCGTCGTTCCTCTCACCATCATGGACGCGCGAGCGATCGGCGTGATGCGAATGCGCGATGACAAGGGCATCGACGACAAGATCATCGCGGTGAGCGTCAACGATCCCGAGTACCAAACCCGACGGAAGCTCGAAGATCTCCCCGAGCACAAGCTGCGCGAGATTCAGCGTTTCTTCGAAGACTACAAAGCGCTCGAGCAGAAGGAGGTCGTCGTCGACGGCATCCAGGAGCGCCAAGAGGCGCTTCAAATCTTGCGCGCGGGGCTGGTCATGTACCGCAAGCTGCGGCGCGGCGAGCTCTCCAAGGGCTGAGCGTCTAGGGCGAACGGCCGGTGAGCCATCAGACGCAAAGTTTGCGGCCTTTCTGGATTTCGCCCCTATCCGCTTGCCTCCTGCAAAGCGCTTGATAAGGTGCCAAACCCAAATTTCTAGAACAATCCTTTTTTGGAGGGGCATATGCACAAAGCAAGCTGGGTATTCGTGTTGGCTGTCGGCCTGATGCTGACGGCAGGTTGTAAGAAAGACGAGCTC
>JBAVOF010000546.1:0-3123 GCA_049691835.1 Polyangiales bacterium | reverse complement strand
CTTCCCGTGTGCACCTCCGCAAAGTGTCCATCGAACGCCGCAACGCGCGTGACCGCGAGGGTCGTCGACGCCTCGCCCGTATCCACATCGTACGACCAGGCGTTGCCCGTTTGTAGTGGGTACAGATCGGCGGGACGAGCGGCGGATCGAGATGACGGCGGCGGGTGCTGCCCCGCGCAAGCCGCCACGAAACCGAGCAGCGCTGCGAGGATGCGGAGACCGCGAGACATCTCGGGTGAGCCTAGCAGCTCCGATGTAGGCAGGGGGCGCATATTCGCGATACGCCCCTGTGCTGTTAGGATGGAGGAGTGAACGCAATGAAGACGATCCTGGTTCTCGATGACGATCCCTCGGTGAGGCACATGCTCCAGGTTCTGCTGCAGCAGGACGGATTTGCCGTCGTCGCCGCGGGGAACGTCCCCTCGGCGCTCGCGCAGTGCAAAGTGCAGTTGCCGGATTTGATGGTGGTCGACCTGATGCTTCCAATCGAAGACGGCGAGATGTTTCTCCGAGAATTCCGACGCCGCTGGCGGCAGGTACAGGTGCCCGTGATCCTGTTGAGCGCCAGCACTGCACGAAATGAAATCGCCAGACGTCTTCACGTGGAGGCCACACTCCCCAAACCGTTTTTCGCCGAGGATCTCAGGGAGCTCGTGAAGACGCTCACGCGCGATCGGGAAACCGTCGCCGCGGGCTGAACGCGGCATCGTCCGATCCGGCCTCGCGTGGTATGAGCCGCGACATGGACCAGCTGTATGTCGATGGGTTGTTCTCGGACGAAGTCGTGTTGATCACCGGAGGCGGGACGGGAATCGGCCTGGTCTCGGCAACCGAAATGGGTCTCTTGGGCGCCAAGGTCGCGATCTGCGGTAGGCGACCCGAGCCGCTGAAGTCGGCGGTCGCCGCGCTCGAGGCCAAAGGCATCACGGCGTTCGGCGCGCCGTGCGACATCAGAGAACCGGAGGCGATCGCGGCATACGTCGACTCGGTGCTCGAGCGATTCGGCCGCATCGACGTTCTGATCAACAACGCCGGGGGACAGTTCCCCACGACCGCGGAGGCGCTCTCAGCGAAGGGCTTCGGGGCAGTCGTGCGCAACAACCTGGTCGGCACCTGGGCGATGACGCATGCCGTCGCCAACAAGGCGATGATCCCCCAGAAGCGAGGACGCATCGTCAACGTAATTGCCCAGATCATCCGTGGTTTTCCGGGCATGGTGCACACTGGAGCCGCACGCGCGGGAGTCGACAACATGACGAAGACCCTGGCGGTGGAGTGGGCCATCCACGGCATTCGGTCCAACGCGGTGGCGCCCGGCGTAATCGTCACGAGTGGCACGAAGCAGTACCCGCCCGAGCTTCTCGACTCCGCGGAGAAAGCCAACCCACTGCACCGCCTCGGCACCGCGGAGGAAGTCTCTCATCTGATCACTTACCTGGCTTCGCGCTACGCCGATTTCATCACCGGGCAGACGTTCTACATCGATGGCGGCGCCAGCATCTGGGGCGAGCACTGGTTCATCCCTGCCGACGTGCCGAAGTATCCGCCCTACCCCGTGCCGAAGCGGGGCTAGGTTGGGGGCGTCGTCCGGAAGACGCTGATCAAGTACGCGCAGCCCACGCCGACGTAGTAGAGGATGACGAGCGGAACGAGCATCATCACCATCGAGGTCACATCTGCTGGGGTGAGCAACATTGCGATGAACGAGGCGCAGATAATCCACCATCGCGAAAACTTCAGCAGCTGTTTCCAAGTGACGATCCCAGCTCCCGCCAGGAACGTCACGATGACCGGCACTTCGAAGACGACGCCAAAGGAAAGCAACATGTTGCGGAAGAACGGCATGTAGTCCTTCACGAACAGCGTCGCGACCAGGGTTTCGTCGCTGAAGCCGAGCAATACGACGAAGGCTTGAGGAAACACGAGCTTGTAACCGAAGATCGCCCCGCCCGCGAAGAAGACCGTCGACGCGATGATGAACGGAATCGCGAGCACCTTTTCTTTCTTGTACAGACCCGGCGCGATGAACATCCAGAGCTGCCAGAAGATCCATGGCGATGCGAGCAGCACACCCGCGATGAGCGAGTTCTTCATGTACATCATGAAGGCGTCCGCGGGACCGGAGAATCGCAACACGGCTTGACCAGGGAGATTCAATTTTTCCCAAGCTGGCTGCAGCGGAGCAACGAGGAAATCCTTGATCTCTTTCTTGAAGATCCAGCCGATCGCGACGGCGGGAATGAACCCGAGAATGGCGCGAAACAGGCGCAGACGGAGCTCGGCAAGATGCTCGAAGAACGTCATGCCCTGGTCGTCCTCGGGGGCGCGCGTCCTCTCCGGCGGCGGGATCTGAATCTGGTCCGACGTCATGAAGGCTCGACCTTGGAAACCGCAGCCCCATCTGGCGTAGAATCAGGCTCATCGGTTCCAGATGCAGCGGCGCGCGCCGCCTCCGTCGCTTCGGGGCTCGGGGCGGGTGCGATGCTGACCGCCTCCGATGCGGCAGGGGTGGATGCATCGTCGCTGATTGGAACGGGCCGTGCTCTCGGCGGACGGACGGGCGGAGCACGAAAGGGATCCCCCTCCCGCATGAGCTCGTCGAGGCCGATTGCTTCTTTGAACTCCCGGCTCGCGTTCCTCAGCTGGCGAAGCCCCTTGCCCACCGTTCGCATGAAGGCAGGTAGCTTCTCCGGACCAACCGCCAACAAGACGATCACGAGGAAAAGAGCTAACTCGGTCGGGCCAATCCCAAACATGAGCCCCAAACATGAATCGTTGCACCCCTACGAGGCAACCGGTAGGCCACCCGGGAAGACAACCGCCTTGTATTGACGCCAATCACGAACCGATGCGAATCTTCCGAAGGCGTTCCACCGCCTTGTTCATGGCACGAACTCGCCTCTCGTACTCGCGCGTCAGCTCCTGAATACGGTTGGCCGCGGACAGGGTCTGCTCGGAGCTCTCGGAATGCTTCCGGTGGGACTGATGCAACTGCAGAACCATGTTCGAGATGTTCTCGATCGCACCGGTCATCTGGCGGCCCCCTTCGGCTTGCTCCTTACTACTGCGCTCCATCTGCTGCGTGATCAATCGCATGTTGTCGGCGCTCTTCATGATCAACTC
>JBAVOF010000545.1:0-2260 GCA_049691835.1 Polyangiales bacterium | reverse complement strand
CCCTGGGGTACACACTCGGACATCCGATGGGGAGCGACTTGACCAAAGCCCCAGAAGGCAAGGCGCCAGGCTTCTTGATGTACGCGGTGAAGGATCCCGATGGGGCCAATCTCGATCGCATCCAAATCATCAAGGGCTGGGTCGATGCCGATGGCAAGACACACGAGAAGGTCTTCGATGTCGCTTGGTCCGACAAACGCAAGCGTGGCCCCGAGGGGACCGTGCCGCCAGTCGCTGACACCGTAGACCTCGCGACCGCGAAGAATCGCAATGCATCGGGCGCGCCGACGCTCAGGGGCTTCTGGTCCGATCCAGATTTCGATCCCGCGGAGCGGGCGTTCTACTACGTGCGAGTGCTCCAGGTTCCCACGCCTCGGCACAGTCTCTACGATGCCCTGGCGCTGAAGGCCGATCCCAGCAAGACCGGGCAGCCGCCGACGATTCAGGAGCGCGCCTACACGTCGCCGATCTGGTACACTCCCTAAGCTGGCTGGCGGGCTCACCGGTCCTGAAGGTCGCTGTGCAAGCGCACCTGGCCGGATCGAACCAGAGCGGGAGAAATGTGCCATGGGCACCCCTGTCTGCGGTTAAGAAGGGAGCATCAGGGGCCGCGCCGTACACGGTCTACACGCCGGCGAAGAAACAGAAGGTGTTGTACTCGAAGGGCAAACCCGTGCACGAGCTTGTCGACCCAGATGGCCATGTCTATGTTTTGCAGGCGCGCAATGAGGAGTTCCCGATCGAATCGCTTGCAACGCTTGGCGACAAGCTGAAGCTGCTCCCCGAGGGCTGGAAGGACCGGAGCCGGGTCCTCACCGGGGACTTGGTGCTGGATCTGGGTCCCGAGCAGACCATCTGCGCTGTCGGCGACGACCCAAGCCCCTTACTTCGCGGACGGTGGGTCCAGGCGGAGGTAGGGTGGGTCGAAGATGAAGCTGTAGAAGTAAACGGCGGGCATGACGAGGAACAAGGCGCTTCCAAGCTTTACGTCGAGCCGCGCGATGAGAACACCGAGGACCATCACGAACGCAAAAAAGCGGGATCCCTGCCGACCCCTGCGCGCGATCAACGCGGTCTGGGCGCCCTTGTGAGATTCCGGCCGTGCGGCGACGTGTGCGGACATGCGTTCGAACAGAAACGCGGCCCAGAGATTCGTGAACCCGAACAGAAGAACCGTTCTCCATTCCGTGCGAAACGTTCCCATGAGTTGGATGACGAAAGGCAAGAGCGTCACCGGAAGGAGAAAGAACATATTGAGGACGACGAGGGTTCGATCGATCCGCGCTATGCTCGCGAAGAGCAGGTTGTGCTGGGACCAATACATCGCCACCAGCCAGAACGTGACGAAGTAAAGGAGGATCTGATGCACGAACTTCTCGCGCAGCACGAGCAGCTCGGCAATGGTGTCTGCGCTATCGGGTGGGATGTCGATTCCGAGCACCAGGATGGTGATCACGACCGCGAGAATCGCGTCGCTGAAGGCAGCTGTCCGCTCCGGTGAGAAGAACTGGGGCAAGGAGCTGTCTTGTTTCATGGCGGGTAATCGAAATGCGTCGAGCCCACTGTCTGGGACGGTGAGTTATGCGACCCCTACGCCTGCCAATGCAAGCCGCTTGCGGCCCATCGTAGCTAGATCCACGCTTGGAGTGTGAGGTCGATCTGGCGGCTGTCCGTGGTGGCTGTGTTAGCGTTCGGGTTGGCCGGGGCGGTTGGTCTTTGCCTCAGTGCGGGCCTGCACCTGCCCTCGTTCGAGCGCGTTGGAGCCGAGCTCCAGTCCGAGCTGGGTTCCGCCTCGAGTCATGCGGTCCCGACCTCCGAGCTCCGCATCCCGTCCGAGCTAGGTGAGCTCCGTGATCCTGGGTCCCCCGAGGTCGGGCGTGATCACGCAGTGGCGGGCGGTTTCCTGTTGTCAGCTGACCGGTTCCAGAGCGAATCGTTCGCGGACAAACGGCACATGATTCGACTTCTCTGCAGGGGCGCTAGGGTACCTCATTCCAGCGACGAACCTCCCGAACAACCTCGTTCTCTCTGTTGAACGTACTGGTCTGTTCGATGAGTCGCCGGCCGCATCGGCCGGCGCATGGAGGAATGTGCGATGCCTGCGAATTTGAAAAACCGTTCGGGTGCCCGCGTGTCAGGCCCCCCGGTCGTGTCTGTGCTCGACAAAGACCCAGTTGAAGTCGCTCCGCCGAAGCCGGTGCGCCCGCTGCGTCGCGATGGACGCGACTGGGCCGAAGACTGGAATGACCCGTCGAAGCTG
>JBAVOF010000544.1:0-11867 GCA_049691835.1 Polyangiales bacterium | reverse complement strand
CCTCCGGCTCGGCGGTCGGAGGGGGAGGCGCTCCACCGCCTTCTTGCTCGTCAGCGGCCGTCTCCCGTGGGAATTCGTCAGAGTAGGGCTCGTCTGATTCCATCGCTTCGACGCCGTTCGGACCGATGATGACCGTTTCCTCGACGTCTCGCGCTGGCGCGCGGTACGAGCCAACGGGCGCACGCGGAACATGATCCGGGGGCGGTTCGAGCTCGGCAGCCTTCGCGAGCACGATCTCTGCTTCGACTCCATCGATCTCATTGACGATTTCCGCTACCAAACCCCGGGTGCGCGAGTAGTCGATGTGCGGCTCGAACTTGTCCTCGCCGAACACGAAGTAGCGATCGATCATCTGTTGCCGCTCCTGCATCTTGCGCTCGAAGATCTCACGAAGGTCACCCGGGTCCCGGATGATGTACGGCGTTAGGATTAGAAGGAGATTGGTCTTTCGCTTGTTCTTGCTGGTCTTGCGGAACAGCGCGCCCAAGATCGGAATGTCGCCAAGGACCGGAACCTTGTCTTCCTTGTTCGAGATCGCGTCGCGCATCAGACCACCGATGACGATCGTCTGCTGATCGCGCACCATGATCTCGGTTCGAGCCGTACGACGATTGATCGAAACTACGCCCAAGGTTCCCGACGTCGCGCCCTGTTCGGAGATCTCTTCTTCAATCTCGAGACGGACTTCGTTGTTTTCATTGATGTGCGGCACGACTCGAATCGTAGTTCCCACATCCTGACGCGCGACGCTGCCGAGCCCTCCAGCAAGACCTGCGAGATTCCCCAGATCCCCCCCGGCGGCGCCCGCTTGGGCCAGGGCGCCCAGGCTGCCCGCACCCGCGAACGTCCCCGGTGCAACGCCATTGGTCTGCAGCGGGATGTTCTCACCGACGCTTATCTCCGCTTCGGTGTTGTCGATCGCGATGATATGCGGCGTCGAAAGCACGTCTGCATCACCAGAAGTCGCCAGTGCCGTCACCACGACACCAAACCCGGGAACCGAGAAACCCACGAGCTGCTGCGAGTTCTCGATCGTCGGGCCGCGAACACCGAGCGCCAAGCCGGTCAGATTGTTCTGGGTGATGTCGATCGATGAGGGCGCGTTGAACCCGAACAACGAAAGAGACCCATCCGTTGGGAAATTACCCGCGCCTCCGTGGAACGAGAAGCCGAGGTCCGACGTTCGCTCGACACCAAGCTCCATGACCACCGCCTCGATGAAGACCTGCTTCCGCGGCGCATCGAGTCGCTCAATCACGCGCTTCAACGCGGTATAGTCGTGAAGCGACGACGTGATGACGAGGGCGTTTGCGGGTTCATACGAGGTGACGGCAACGGCGCCCTCGAAGAGCGTCCCGGTGATGGCCTGCGCAGCTGGGCCGGCCGAAGTTGCGCGTCGAACGCCCGGGGTCGCCGCCGCAGTTCGCGGTCCAGAAGTACCAACGAGGGAGGTGAGAGCCGCCGCGATGTCCGCCGCCGCCCCATGTTGCACGTAGTGAACGTGAATCCGCCCCTCGCCTTCCAGTGCCACGTCGAGCTGCCGAATCATCTCGAGGATGCGAAGGTAGGCGCGCTCGGTCGCGATGATGATCAGGGAGTTCGTTCGTTCGTCGGGGATGATGTTGCGAATCGTGGATTCCACCGAGACTTCGCCGACCAACGCTGCCTCGTTGGCCCTCGGCACGGGCTTGCCCGTTCGCGCAGCAACAGTCGCGGATTTCGTGGTCGTCGCGTCGGTATCGGAGGGGAAGATCTCCAGCAAACGCGCAGCGAGCTCGGTTGCATTCGCATAGTGGATTGGCTCGATCCAAGTCTGCGTGCCACTTCGTGGGAGGTCGATGGCGGCGACGAGACGCAGCATTCGCTGGATTTGGGCGCCAGTGTCGGTGATGATCAGCATGTTCGTCGGGCCGTACGACGTGATGTTGCCCGTGGCGGACTTGAATCGCGCGAGGAGGCTGGTGACATCCTCCGCGGACACGTTCTCCAAGTGGTGGATCCGCGTGACGTAGCGGTCGGAACGGGGGGTCGCACTTCCGTCTTCGAACAGAGGAATCGCTTGCTGCTCGATGTTCGTCGACTCGACGATCTTGAGGTACCGCCCTGCGGGGACCACCGTGAATCCGTTGACCTCGAGCACCGACAAGAACGCCTGGTAAGCCTCGGCCACGGTCACCTTGGTCGGCGCAAACACCGTCGCCTTGATCGCGCGAAGCTTCGTCGGAAGGATGAACCGGCGCCCGGTCATGTTCGAGATCAGGCGCACCAGATCTGGAAGCTCCGCGTCTTCGAGGTTGAACGTCACGCGGGTCCGGGGCGACATCGGCTTGAACTCCACCCCAGTCTCGAACTGAGGAAGCTCGTTCTCGAGCTCGTCGGGTTCTGCGTCCGTCGGTGTGCTCGGCTCCGGCTGAGCCGAAGGTTCCGGCTGAGCCGAAGGCGCCGGCCGCAAGGGCAATGGTGCGGATGGGAGCCGCGTGGGTGCGGGCGCGGGTGGGGGTTTCGGCTCGTTCTGTTGGGCAGTCGCTTCATGTCCTGCACCGAACAGCAGCGACCCAACGACCAAGCAAATGAGCTGTTTTCTAGAAGTCACGATTCATTCCCCGCCTGAATTCCCTGGGTGGCGTCTCATTCAATGTCATACTCGATGGTCATTTCGTTGTTTTGCCGCTTCACCGCGAGCGTGAGCTTGTCCGCCGTTCTCAGGCGCGAGTACGCCTCGAGTGCGGTGTCAGGGCTCGTCATATCGAAGCCGTTGATCGTACGCAGCATGTCGCCGTTTCGAACCCCGAGACGGCCCAGCAGGCTGTTGCGGCGAATGCCGTAGAGCTTGACTCCAACGACGCGTCCATTCTCTTCGTGCGGAATGACACGAGCCGCTTTCATCAGACTTCCTTGATTCGCAAGAGCCTTGTCGACCAAGCTGCGTTGGATCTTGAACCTGGTGTCGCTGATCCTCTCGATGCCTTCCTCGAGCTCCGCGTCGTTCAGGCCGGCGCTACGAGGATCCATCCGGGTGGCTGCGGCCGGTGGAGTCGGATTGCTGGGGGTCGTCGAACGGCCCATGCCCGCCTCTTCCTCGCCGAACATCAGTAGCTGGCACGCCCCGCTCGAAGCACTCACCACGACGCTCGAGGCATACACTGCCATCACGCGTGAACCGTCCACGCTCGAGCCCTCCCGATACAGCATCGTCTTCCCGTCGCTGGTTCCTGCGATCGCCGCGAAGGACCATTCCGGGTAGCCCGGGCTCATCACCGAGCCGACAAGTCGCAACTTGCCAGTGCAAGTCGGTGCTGGCTTGCTCGGATCCCAGTCTGCGATCGGCTGGCCTTCGGAACCTTCGCCCGCATCGGGAAGTGGTTCCGCCGTAAGGTCGCCGCGCGCGGAGTCGAAGATATTTCGGCGTAGCATGGGCGTGGGGTCTCGTTTGCGGAGAAACGTCGAGGCCACGTTCGGTAGGGGCTTGCTGGGTGCGCTCTCTTCGACGGGCTTTGGAGCGAGCAACGCCGATGCCAAGACGCGAGTGGCCCCCTGCGCCAGGAAGAAAGCGCACAGGCCCAGCGTTCCGAAGAGGATCGCAGCGGAGAACCGACTTTCGCGCGGAGTTGCCACCGACATCTACTAGAGCAACCCCCGTGCCGAGACGGATGGAGAGAAATGCCAATGATTTCGAGGCCAAGGCGGGCGATCCGGCCCGCTGGCCTGGACAACGTGGCGGACGTGCGCCGCTCCAATTGACAAGATGGCACCCAGCGGCGCACGGCCGTTCAGGCAGCCTCGTCGCCTTTGTCGGCGCCAAGCTTGCGATAGATGGTGCGCGCTGAAATTCCGAGGAGTTGCGCAGCGAGCTGCTTGTCCCCCGAGGTGTGCCTCAGCGTGCCATGGATCACGCGCCGTTCGACCTCGCTCAGCGGTGTCCCAACCGGGAAGCTGAACGCGTCCAGCTGGGGCTTGGCGTGAGCGACCGGGTCGGGCAGGTCGGCGAGTTTGATGACACCGCTCTTGTTCAACACCACCGCGCGCTCGATCACGTTTTGCAGCTCGCGGACATTCCCGGGCCAGTCGTATGCGAGCAATTGCTGAATCGCGTCGCGGTCGACGGCGAGCGGCTCTTTCTTGTTCTTCGCGCAGTACATGTCGACGAAGTGCTCGGTCAGAAGCGGAATGTCTTCACGTCGCGCGCGCAGAGGCGGGCTGGTCAGCGCGATGACATTGAGCCGGTAGTAGAGATCCTCTCTGAACTCCCCGGTTTCCACTGCTGCGTGAAGATCGCGGTTGGTGGCAGCGATCAGGCGGAAGTTGGCCCTCTTCGTCTGGCCGCCGACTGGTTGGTATTCGCCCTCTTGAAGCACTCGAAGCAGCTTCACTTGCACCGCTGCCGACAGCTCGCCGATTTCGTCGAGGAACAACGTGCCGCCTTCGGCCTCTGCGACGCGGCCATCGCGACGCGCCACAGCACCGGTAAATGCCCCTTTTTCGTGACCGAAAAGCTCGGACTCTACGATCGTTTCGGGGAGCGCCGAAAGGTTGACGCCAATGAACTTGCCCCTGCCGCTTCGCTCGTGGATGAAGCGAGCGATGAGCTCCTTACCCGTTCCACTCTCGCCGAGGATCAGAACGTTGGCCGACGAAGGCGCGGCCTGCGTCGCAATCTCGAGCGCGCTCCGCAGCGACGCCGCGGAGCCAACGATGCTTCGGTCGCTGAGTTGCGAGAGCTGTTGCCTCAGGTCTTTGTTCTCGACGACCAGCTCGTGGCGCTCCGCCGCTTTGCGAACCGTCTTGACCATCTGCAGCCGCTTGAGGGGTTTTTCGACGAAGTCGTACGCTCCTGCTCGCATGGCTTCGACGGCCTTCTCAACCGTTCCGAACGCGGTCATCAGCACGACCTCGGCATCCGGGACGACGGTTTTCAATGCCTTCACGAGCTCGATGCCGCTCATACCGGGCATCATCAAGTCGCTCACCACCACGTGCACCGGATGGTTCCGGCAGATGTCGAGCGCCTTCTGGCCGCTGGATGCGGTGAGCACGCTGAAACCCTCCCGCTCGAAGATGCGCCGCAGGGATTCGATGTTCGGCGCCTCGTCGTCGACGACGAGGACTGAGATCTGATTCGGTTCGGCCATGCGGGACTCTCTGGCAACCAGTGTTGACACTATGTCACGAGATGACAAGTCGTCCAAGCTCTGCGCTACTGCATAACTAGCTGTAATCAATGACAATATCTCCGTTACAAGCCGTGAAGAACCATGGCTCTCCGGGGGAGCGCTGCAATCTGCGGGCCAGATCAGAAGAGCAGAGGCAGCTGCCGGTGCTTGTTCAGACCTTGTGGTCGTGCGGGCTGAGGCGCCTCGCGGGCGTCGTGCTCGAGCCCCAGCCGGTCGCAGTGTGTCGCGAACAGCTGCTCCAGAATAGCCCATCGCGCGCCCTGGCCGAGCATCCGGGAACCGAATCGAGCATCGCTCAGCTGTCCTCCGCGGACGTCGCGGATTGCATTCATGACTTTCGCGCACCTCAACGGAAAGGCCTCGGACAATCGTGCTTCGAAGATTGCACGGACCTCGAGCGGAAGCCGTAGCAGGATCTTGAACGCGCTCGTAGCGCCTGCCTCGCGCGCCCGCTTGAGGATCTCTGGGATCTGATCGTCGTTGAGCCCTGGAATGATCGGCGCCACGCCCACGGCGGTTTCGATTCCCGCCTGCGAGAGAATGCGAAGCGTCTCGAAGCGCTTGCTAGGAGGGCTAGCGTATGGCTCGATCGCACGCGCCTGGTCGTCATCGGCGAAGCCAATGCTCAACGCGACGCGGCAACCGGAGTTGCGTTGCAGGTCTTGCA
The DNA here is from genome assembly GCA_049691835.1 of Polyangiales bacterium. GTDB lineage: Bacteria > Myxococcota_A > Polyangia > Polyangiales > Houyiibacteriaceae > SG8-38. The sequence continues at coordinate 6,029 of JBAVOF010000544.1, read as the reverse complement.
GCACATCGATGTCACGCCTCACGAGCTTGCCCTTGGTGATGATCGCGACTGGGGTTGAGTGGCTCACACACAGTTCGAGGCACCTTCGCGTAAGCTCGTAGTGCGCTTCGATCGGTTGATAGCAGTCGGTGTTCCCGGAGAATGCGACGAGCTCCCCGCGCCAAGAGGTCTTCTCGAGAGTCTGGCGCAAGCGCTCGACGATGTTCACCTTGACCACGATCTGCCGTTCGAAATCGGTACCCGCGCCAAACCCCAAATACGGATGCGTCGGGCGTGCATAGCAGTAGGCGCACGCGTGAAAGCAACCCCGGTACGGATTGATGCTCCAACGAAACCCGACGTCGGGGCTCTTGTTCTCAGACAGCGCGCTCTTGGCGTGCTCTTCATGAATGCTCAGGTCGGCTGGCGGCGGCTCGCCTTCCCAGTCGATGTGGGCCGCTTCAAATCGAATCGGTGGATTGCTGCGCTGGCGAGACACTGAACACATGCATAGTACTGCAGTGCCCGAGCCTGCGCAACAGAGTTAGCACTCTGGGAGCCGAGAGACCGTAGCGACGGCAACTGCGCGCCCGGGACGCGCCACCGAGTAAAATCGATGCCGGGCATCGCCCACCGGGCAGGGTGCCAGTGTCAGTCTGCGTACGGGATCGCTTCGCATGCCTCGTGCGCGCCGCGCCAGCGCATCAAGGTCGTCTCTGGCTTCCCGTTGCCATCGTAACCGATGACTGCGTACGTGAGGCCGCTGTCCTGACCGAGGTACTGCAAGTCCAGGTTGATCATCTTTACCCAGGTGCCGGTGTTGACGAGGATTCGGTCGTTTGGGAGCTGAAGGAAACGCGGACCGTGGCTGTGCCCGACGATCAGCGTGTGCGCACCGCGAGTCTTGTTGAGCGCGCGAATGGCACGTTCATCGTATCCGCCTTTCGTGATCTCGAGCACCTCTTCGCGAACCAATCGCGGGAAGTTCATGATTCGATGGCGCCAAGCCCGGATCGTGAATACCCGGTGGCGCAGGAAATAGACCATCGAACGCCACAGGAACTTGAACACGAAGCGGGGATCCAACAACACCGAGGACCAGAGGAACCGCCGCAACGGCTGGATCCGATCGATGTGGCTCCGAATTTCCTTGAGCGGGTTCATCACCTCGAGAATCCACAAGCTCCCCCAGGGAAGAGCGAGCACTTCGGTGCCATCCCGACGCGTACGGGTGATCTGAGAGTAGTCGACGCGGTGAATGCGCTCGAACTGGTGACCATGGCGAATCTGGATTCCCTCGGGCAGGTAGTAGGTGTCGGACGAGGTTACGAAGTGCACACGCTGCGCAGCATCTCCTGGCGCCACGTATCGAAGAAACAACTCCTGTACGCCAGGGAACCAAAGCTCCAGATCGTGATTGCCTGGCAGATAGGTGACGCGGTTGGTCCGTTTCTGAAGGAACTCGCGGATCGAGAGCACGACCTTGGGGTGCCCCTCGAGGCAGCGTTGCAGTTTTGCTATCGCGATTTCTTCGGTGACCTCGATCGGCCATTCATCGGCGATCTTCACTTTCAATAGGTCGAAGATGTCGCCATTCAGAATCAGCTCGATGCAGCCGTCAGGCCCGACGAGTTGGTCATAGTATGCGAGTAGCTCCACGAAGCGATCGTCGTGAATGAAATCCTCGAGCGGGTTGAGCTGTCCACGTCGGGTCCCCGTCCCGAGATGCAGATCACTGAGCACCAGTCGAAGCAAGCTCACCCGTCGCTACCCCTCCGCTGAGGTTACGCGAAGCCGAGGGATGGGCCAGCTTCTTACAAGCCGCTGGACTTCAGGCTCTGGTTTTGCTCCGCAGTGAGGGGCAGGTGTAACCCACACTCCCGTGTCTTGCCGAGGATGCGGCCGTCGCGCGGATCCATGTCAGCCGTCGTCGGAATCGTAGAATGGTGGTCACCAATCGAGCGGTATCCCTGGCCTACCATAGGGTGGTAAGGCAGATCGTGCTCCTGCATGTAGGCGTTCATCTGCGCCTCGGTCCAATGCAGAACCGGATGGATTTTGACGCGGCCGTCTTGGCGGTCGATGCGGCGCAGGCCCGCGCGATGCTCGGTTTGCTCGGCGCGGAGCCCTGCCATCCAACAGCGCGCGTCGAGCTCTCGAAGCGCTCTTTGCATCGGCTCGACCTTGTTGATCTGAAGGTAGCGTTTCACGCCTTCCTCGCCTTGTTCCCAGAGCTTTCCGTACAGGGCCTCCTGACGTGCCGGAGACATTTGCGCGGTGTAGAACCGGACGTCGAGGTCCAAACGCTTGATCAGATCTTCCGCGAATTGATAGGTCTCGGCGAAGAGGTACCCCGTGTCCACGCAAACGATCGGGGTGCGAGGAGCTACCTCGTGCAACAGATGCAACATCACCGCCGACGTCGCACCGAAGCTGGTCGACGCGATCAACTTGATGCCATACCGGTTCGAGGCCCACTCGATGAGCTCCTCGGGGGTCGACTCTCCGAACGCCCGATTTTCTTCATCGAGCTCGGAATCGATCGTGGTGACGCGGACGGCTTCCATGCTGGCTCGGAGTAACTTGACAAATCTGCTGCAGTTTTGCAATGCGTCCAGTGTCGGGCAGGGACTCCGCACAAGAAAGCCCAATAAACATGGGTGAATTTGAGATTCAGACTACGGCATATTCTTGACTAATATACCAGGCAATTAGCGTAGCGTGACGAACTCCTCGGCTGAGGTCGGGTGAATTCCGATCGTGGCGTCGAACTGGGCCTTCGTGACGCCTGCTTTGATCGCCACCGCCATCCCTTGGATGATTTCAGCGGCCCCATGCCCCGCCATATGGCAGCCGACCACCCGGTCGTTCGAGGCGTCGACCACGAGTTTCACGATGCTGTGCTCCTTTCGTTCGCTCAAGGAGAGCTTCAGCGGCGTGAAAACCGACTTGTAGACCCGCACGTCCTGGCACCGGTGCCATGCTTCGGCCTCGGTGAGCCCGACGGTGGCGAGCTCCGGCTGGCAGAATAGAGCGGTCGGAATGCTGGCGTAGTCGATCCGGTGTTCGCCGGAGCCGTAGAACTGGTGTGCGAAGTGCGTCGCTTCGGCGATCGCGACGGGTGTGAGTTGAACGTGGTCGATCACGTCGCCGACCGCGTGGATGGAAGGAACCGAGCTCGTGAAGTTTTCGTCGACGACGACGCCGCCGCGCCGACCCAGCTCGACGCCCAGGTCTTCGAGGCCCAGTCCTTGGATCTTGGGTGCGCGGCCGATCGCGAATACCGGAAAATCGGTGTTGATCACTTCCTCCGTGCCCAGCCGTGCTTCGATTCCAGAACGGGTCTTCCGAAGCTCTTGGACGCGCGTCTCGAGGACGATCCGCATGCCTTTGGCCTCTAGCTCGTCGTGTAGATGGCAGCGCAAGTCACGGTCGAACCCGCCCAGAATCTCTTGACCACGGTGAACCAGGGTGACCTCTACCCCCAATGCGCACATCACCGAGCCGAGCTCGAGCGCGACGTATCCGGCTCCAACGATCATCATTCGTTCCGGCAGGGCCTCGAGGGAGAACACCGCATCGGAGGTCAATGCGTGTTCGCGTCCAGGAATGGACGGCACGACCGCCTCTGCGCCCGTTGCGATCAGGATCCTCTCCGCGGACCGCCTGGTACCTCCGATCTCTACGCTGTGATGGTCGAGCAATCGAGCGCGACCTTTCAGCAGCTCTGCCCCTGCGCGCTCCAACAGAGAGCCATAGATCCCGTTGAGGCGCATGATCTCGCGGTCCTTGTTTTCGCGGAGCTGGACCCAATCAAACGTCGCTTGAGTCGACCAGCCGTAGCCGCGCGCGTCCTTCAAGTCGTACGCGAAGTGCGACCCGTATACCAACAGCTTCTTTGGGATGCACCCCACGTTGACGCAGGTTCCACCCAGCCGAGCCATTTCGACGATCGCTACGCGTGCGCCAAGCTCACTCGCCACCCGAGCGGCTCGCACGCCACCCGAGCCCGCGCCAACGACCAGAAGGTCGTAGTCGAATTCAGCCACTATCGCTCACCTCGACATTCCGGCCCCATCTATGGCGGAGCGTCGCGAACTTTACCAGCTCGCGAATTCGCGAAGTGCGGCAACCGCCGAAATCTCGGTGCATCCGCCTTGTAGCAGAGTCATCGCACCATCCTCCGTCACGCCGACGTACAGCTCGCGCGATTCGTCCGGCACGAGCGGGACGAGCCTCTCCGGGACACGAGCCTTCTTCAAGAGCGCGTTCAAAGCCCGAATCAGAGCCCGCACGGCGACGGTTCCCTGCTCGGCGCCTTCGTCGTCCTCATCGGTGACGGCGCTGAAATGTTCACCCGTTCGCAAGACGAGCGGCCCGTCCTCGTCGCCGATTCGCTGGAGCGTCACCGTTGCGATTTCGGGATTGAGCTTTGCCAAAGCAGCGACGAGCTGATGTGCATTCACCGAGAAGTAGTCGTCGTGCATGAAGAATCGGTCGCTGGTCCGCCTCCGAGAAGCGACCGACGCGTCGTCGTTGCCCCGATAGTACAATCCCAGGATGTCCATGCGACGCGTGTCGACCCGGGATTCCGTCACCTTCGATGCGATGGTCGAGAGCAGCGCTAGATCGAGCTCGCATGCCAGGCCGGCCGAATGAAGGAGTCGCACGAAGTCCTCGTCGCGCTTCGAGCATGGGGCGAGCGAGCACTGAGGTTGCAGCTCTCCGGCCGGCGGCTGGACCGACTCTTTCAGCGACGCTGTCATCTACCCCCCGCGAATCAGTGTTCAACAAATGCGGAAAAAGGTCGACCCCCTGACACAAATAGGCGCCTCGGCGGCTTGAAAGCCAGGTATTTCCGTGGATCCAACGGCTCGAACCGCACAGCCGTTCACTGCAAGGTCTCAGGAGCCGTCGTCACGGCACAACACGAACCAGGCGGACATCGGCGTTCCGCCCTTGGTCGCCCGACCGATCGTCACGTGTTTCGAAACCCCCCGCAGGATGTCCTGGGTTCCGTGGTACACGAACCGCGAAAGACGTGCTGAGTTCGGCAAGATCACCGGCCAGTGCCCGGGGCGTTCCGGGGGCACGCGGAGGTAGTCTACCAAGATTTCCCCGTCGACCTCTGATGGGTAGGCGACAAAGTACCCGGGGCCGACGATCGTCTCGATGAACGAGCCGGTACGATTGTAGCCCCAGAGCTCCTGCCTGGCCTCGGTTGCGGGGCGGACGAACACCTTCGCGAAGTGACTGAACACCGGCAGAGAGTTCTTCCCCTGGTGGACCACTTCCTCCATCACACCTCGTTCGCGGCTCACAATGTCGTTCAAGGAGATCGGCTTGTGCCCCTTCGCCGCCTCGAACAGCCGGCGTTGGTGGGGCCGTCCCAAGCCGCGGATCTCTTCCACGCGCGACGTCGAGTCGAGGCTGTCTAGGTGCGACGCCAGGGCGGTCATGTCCGGTGTGTCATTGCTGAGCAGCTCGCGCACACGTCTCATGCCAAGCGTATGTCCGAAGAGCAGTCGGCCGGCAACTAGCGGATCGTGCGATGCCCGTGAATGCCGACGAGCCGCGTTGTGTCCACCCGCAGCGACAACAAGAGCGTGAACAGGCGTCGGGATGTCTCCAAGTCGAAACCGAAGTCGCGGAGCTCTCGCTTGAGCACTCGTCCCGCCCGGTCGTGTGTCACCTTCTTGGCCATGTCCAAGGCTTCCATCTGATTTAGGCCGTCGGCGCTGGATATCTGGCGGACGATAGCCACGTACTCGATGATGTGCTCCGAGAGCAACTCGTGCGGGATCACGACCGTGCCGAGCGGGCGCCCGTCAACGGCACGGAAATCCAGGATGAATTGCTGCTCTGTCACCGCGATTTGGAGCGTCTGGGCCTCCAGGAGGGTTCCGCGAGCATTGGATACTAGCTCCCGAACGTTGGCTTTCCATTCGACGCGTTGGGCTTCGGAGCCGCGCTGTAAGATGCGCTCGTCGATGAGCACCGCGTTGAGAGCCATTGGCTCAAGATATCAGCTTCAACAGGGTCTGCATCTA
>JBAVOF010000543.1:0-1838 GCA_049691835.1 Polyangiales bacterium | reverse complement strand
CCGTACATCTCTTCACCGTGGCGACACAGAGCGTGCGCGAGGAGAAGCGACGATAGCAGAGTGGGCGGGCCTCATCGAGCTCTACAACCGCCTCGATGGGGAACGACGCGATCTCATTGGCACGCTGCGCGATCGCTGGCTCTCAGGCGAGCTCGATGCACTCGTGGCTAGCGCCCGGGACCTGGCCCAAGACCTGCGCGCGCTCGAACCGCAGGCCAGCCGTCAGTAGTCCAGGATGGTGATGATACGGGCGGGAGCCAACTTCTTCACACCCTCGAGAGCCACGAGGTTGATCACGAACACGAAAGCGGCAACTTCGGCGCCGCACTTCTGAACGAGGTCCCCGGTGGCCTTGGCGGTACCGCCGGTGGCGATGAGATCGTCGACGACCACGACGCGGTCCCCGGGACGGAGCGCATCCTGATGAATCTCGACGGCATCGCTCCCGTACTCGAGGTCGTACTCTGCACGAAAGGTCGCCGCCGGAAGCTTCCCGGGCTTGCGCACGGGAATGAAGCCAACGCCAAGCTTGTCGGCCAAGGCCGCGCCGAACATGAAGCCCCTGGACTCGATCCCGACGACCGCGCTCACCGACTCGTCGCCGAGCCGTTCGACCATCAGCTGGATGCATGCGCGAAATGCCTCGACATCGGCGAGCAGCGGCGTGATGTCCTTGAAAAGGATGCCCTTCCGAGGAAAATCGGGCACGTCCCGGATGTGTCCGCGCAATGACTTCATGCGTTTGTCGCTCATCGATCCCCCACCGGACCCGCCACGTAGGCCGCAATTCCAAGGTGGTCTGGCTGAGTGGCTTCAATGCTCAGCGGCGTGATGGAAATCAGTCCCTCCTCGAGCGCCTCGGTGTCGGCGCCTTGCACCCGCTCACTCGTCGCACCGCCGGGACCACCGATCCACAGGTAGTGGCGCCCCCGCGGATCGTCGCGCACCTCCACCTCGTCGGCATACAATCGAAGCCCGAGTCGGGTCGCGCGAACACCCTTGGGCGGACCCGACGGAAAGTTGATGTTGAGGAGGACCGCCTGGCCTTGCGGCGAGGTCGCGTGCAGAAGTTGCTTGCAGAAGCGCTTGGCATATTGCGCCGCTCCCTCCATGTCCGAAGAGGAGTTGGAGAAGGCGATCGAGGGTACACCGCGAAGGGCACCTTCACGGGCGGCTGCCACCGTCCCGGAGTAGTGCACATCGTTACCCAGGTTGGGGCCGTGGTTGATCCCAGATACGACCAAGTCGGGCTTGCGGGGCAAGAGATCTCGTAAGAAGAACGCGACGTAGACGCAATCCGCCGGCGTTCCGTCGACTGCCCAAACGCGTTCCTGCACTTGGTGAAACCGGAGTGGATGGTGCAGCGTGATCGAATGGCTCTTCGCGCTTTGCTCGGTTTGCGGCGCCACTGTGTACACGTCGGCAAAGGTATTCAGCGCTTCGCGCAACGCGATGATGCCTGCCGCGTCGACCCCATCGTCATTGGAAACCAAGAGCAGTGGTCGGTCCGACATGCACCAATCGACCTATCGCGGATGCGCGGCCGGAGCAACGAGTCGGCAGCGAGACGCCGAGGATTGAGGGAGGGCCGGCGGGCTTTCGCCCTCCGGTCCGCCAATGGTCGGGGCGACTGGATTTGAACCAGCGACCCCCTCACCCCCAGTAAGGTGCGCTACCAAGCTGCGCTACGCCCCGTCCGCCCTCTCATCGAGGGCAGGCGACTCTAGCCCAGGACGCTGCAAATGCAAACTCGAGGCAGAGCGCCAGAGAGCGGGGTCGACTAGGCTTCGGGACTGCGGCTCACCGCAGCTGGAACGACTTTGTGCACGGTAGCCTGG
>JBAVOF010000542.1:0-2176 GCA_049691835.1 Polyangiales bacterium | reverse complement strand
GTCCATAGCGGTGCGTACCGGGCGCTGCCCGTCAGGCGACGGTTCATTCCGAAGCCGGGCGGTAAACAGCGTCCGCTTGGTATCGCCGCGCTGGAGGACAAAATCGTTCAGCGCGCACTCGTCACGGTGCTCAACGCGATCTACGAGGAAGACTTCCTCGGGTTCTCGTACGGGTTCCGTCCTGGGCGCAGCCAGCACGATGCGCTGGATGCGCTGACGGTCGCGATCTGCGATACCCCGGTGAACTGGATACTCGACGCCGACATCCGCGGCTTCTTTGACTCGGTCAGCCACGAATGGCTGGTTCGTTTCCTGAAGCACCGCATCGGCGACGAGCGCGTCATCCGTCTTGTGCAAAAGTGGCTCAAGGCGGGCGTTCTGGAAGAGGGGCAATGGAGCGTCAGTGAGGCGGGGACGCCGCAAGGGGCAGTGGCATCACCGCTGCTTGCCAACGTCTACCTGCACTACGTCTTTGACCTCTGGGCCAAACAATGGCGGCGGCACGAAGCCACCGGCAACATGATTGTCGTGCGCTACGCCGACGACATCGTGGTGGGCTTTGAGCACGAAGACGATGCGAGGCACTTCTGGGATGCGATGCGAACGAGGTTCGAGCAGTTCGCGCTCGAGCTTCACGGGGAGAAGACCCGTCTGCTGGAGTTTGGCCGCTTTGCCGCGGCTCGACGACGGCGGCGCGGATTGGGCAAACCGGAAACCTTCACCTTTCTGGGGTTCACGTTCATCTGTGGCAAGTCCCGGCGCGGGGCCTTCCAGCTTCAGCGCAAAACACGGGGCGACCGCATGCGAGCGAAACTTCGGGAGATCAAGGAGCAGCTCCGTCGCCGCATGCACGATGCCATTCCAGAACAGGGCCGATGGCTAAAGGCGGTGGTGACGGGTTTCTTTGCGTACCACGCGGTGCCCACGAATGCTCGGGCGCTCAGTGCGTTCCGGCACCATGTCACCGATCTCTGGCGACGCACGCTTCGGCGGCGTAGTCAGAAGGATAGGCTGACGTGGAATCGGATGACGCAACTCGCTGCTGCATGGTTGCCTCCACCCCGCATCCTTCATCCATGGCCGGACCAGCGCTTTGCCGTCAAACACCCAAGGTAGGAGCCGAATGCCCGAATCGGGCTCGTTCGGATCTGTGCGGGGGGTGCCCGGTAACGGGCATCCCTACCGCGATCCTCGGCCAGCAGCGGACGAGCAGTAGTAGCGCGCAGATTCGTCCGAAGCAGACGTCTCTGCTCACTGCTTGCGACGGAGGCTCCAGACGAGAGCAGCAAGGCCGAAGCCTAGAAGGACAGTCGTGCTCGGTTCCGGCACACTGGCCACGGTGAATCGCCATGTGTAGTCAGCGAACCAACCTTCGGGAAGGTCGGGGGAGATGGGGCCGATCCCTAAGCCGCTAGTGAACATCGTATACGTGCCGCCAGCGAGCGGGATGGAGCCGCCAAAATTCATCAGAAAGGGAAACACGGCGAGGAAGCTGACCGTCTCTTCGCCCAGAAGGGTGGGACCAAGATCGCAATTGAGTATGCCGGCGCAAAGTCGGAGTTCAGAGTCGGCCTTGCTGACATTGATGGCAGTTGTCGTGGACACAAGTGATAGCTCGATCAGCTTTGATCCGGTCGGGAGGTTGAACGCGAAACTATCGAAATCGGTGTCGAAATGCGTATCGCCGAAGTTCACTGTGAAGTGAGCCGTTCCAGAGATCGTGTTGTCGCCAAGGTCAAATGCAAAGGCAGTGCTCGGCGAGCCCGACAGATCCCCCGAAACGGACTCCGAGTAGTCAAAGGGCATCGGCCGCGCAGTGCCAACGAACAGCGCGACGACAACGCCGACGCCGAAAGTGCTTAGCCCCCTACACCACAGAGGTCGCATACCTTTTCTCTCCCTTCCTGCTCGCCGGCGCAGCATGGCAAAGCATCATTGCCCCCTTTGGGCGAAGCGCAAAGGACGGATACTGGTTTCTGCTTTTCCATGCAATCGGCACAAAGCAAATGCCAGATGTGCGCGACGTGTCACTGGAAGGATGGCATTTGTTCGCGCATTGCGGTGTCGGAATCCACGGCGATCGCGAGCGTGATTTTTCACACACTTGCGGCGCGGCACAATTGAAAATCCGGATCTAACATGACCAGCCGAGGCGAAACTCGGCCCAGTTGCGGAC
>JBAVOF010000541.1:0-7210 GCA_049691835.1 Polyangiales bacterium | reverse complement strand
TTCTTGAGCTTGCTGAGCGGCGAGACTGAGAAGCCCCAAACCGGGGGCGAGCGCGTGGCCCTGGTGTTCGTGAACGGCAACATCAGGGACGGGGAGTCAGATTCCATGGGCGATGCGGTGGCCGGGCCCTTCGTGCGCGCCATGGAACGACTTGAGGAGGACGAGAAGGTCAAGGCAGTCGTGATGCGGATCAACTCCCCCGGAGGGTCCGCTCTCGCGAGTGATCGGATGTGGGCGGCCGCGCGCAACCTCGCGGAAACCAAACCCTTGATCGCGAGCGTCGGGGACATGGCGGCGAGCGGCGGCTACTACATCGCTTCGGCTGCCAACCAGATTCTCGCGCACCCCAACAGCTTGGTGGGCTCGATCGGTGTCGTCGGTGGGAAGTTCAACTTCGCGGCGCTGGCGGAGGACCTCGGGGTCCACACGTTCGTCTTGCAGCGAGGCAAGCGCGCGGCCTGGTCGACCCCTGTGCGACGATTGAACCCGTCGGAGCGCCAAGCGTTCGAGCTCCTTCTGCGGGACACCTATGATCGCTTCATCGATCGGGTCGCCACGGGCCGGAAGATGGAACGCGAAGCGGTCCTCGCCGCTGCGGAAGGGCGGGTCATGACCGCGGAGGACGGAAAGGAGCTCGGCCTCATCGATGAGATGGCCGGCCTGAGCGAAGCGCTCGACAAGGCTCGCGCCGCCGGGGGGCTGGGACCTGACGCACCGGTCGAGATCTGGCCTCCGAGCAAGGGCGTGATCGACGCGATCAACGAGCTGCTCAGCGGCAACGGGGAGGAGAGCTCCAAGCTGCTACAGCGTCTGTGGCTCCGACAACAACCGCTGGCCGCTTCTCTTCCGCTCGAGCCCTGGGTGGACATGTTGCACGTACTGGCAGCCGAGCACGTGGCCCTGATTCCGCCCTACTTTTTCTCGGTGCGATAGCGGGCTTAGGGCGTCGCGGCCGGTACGACACTCTCGCAGTACGGGTTTCCGTCCTGGCCTGGCAGACAAATCGCCTCCGCCTCTTCGGAGGTGCATACCGCTATGGTCCGCGAACAGCCATCGCAGAGCTCGACGGGCCACGTAAACGTGGGCGAGCGCTGGGTAAATCCACCGTAGGTGGTTCCGATAGCGCGCACGTCGAGCAGGATCGTCGTGCTTCCGCCCGCGGGCGTAATCGCGGCCAACGCGTCCTTGTAGGATGCCGGTATACCGATTCCCGCGGCCACGGCTTGAGAAACGGCACCGCGCGTTTGATTCGCTGGAATCACCGCGCTGGTGCTTACCCTGTAGGGGTTCTCCGGGAGGTCTAGCTTCGTTCCATCCTGAAGGAGTAGCGTGATCTGGAAGTTCGTGACCTGGAGGTTCGCCTGCTCCCCCTGGAACTCGAGCGCGTTGGTGATCAGATAGCTCTGGAGCAACGGGGCGATGATGTAGTCGTAGTCTTCGGGGACGGCGACGTCATAGCGTCCGGCCAAGAGTCGCAGATCCGCATCAGCGACGAATACGCAACTGTCGTTCGGCGGAAGCATCGCTGCAATCTGTAGTCCGTTGTCGGGGAATCGGTCGCACCCAGCAACCGTCACCGCCAACGTCGTAGCCACGAGGATGAATCGACTCATAGGTCCCCTCCAAAGGGTGCTCTCATGGTATCGAGCCCTGGCGGAGGCCGCCAAATTTCCGTGGCTTAGCATGATTGGAGGGCGCCCCGGACCTCATCCAAGTCGAGCAGATCGATCTCCGTTTGGCCCGGAAGACGAGGAATTACGAAGTGAATCCGATTTCCGCGGCGCTTCTTGTCAGAGCCGATGAAACCGAGCACACGTTTGTTCAGCCGCTTCTCGAGATCGGTCGGCAGGCCGAGCCGTTCGAGGAGCGCGACCAGCCGCTTGGTCTCCTCCGGACGCCCTCGCCCGAGCCGGGCGGCGATCTGCATGGCCGCAATCATTCCAAGCGCGACCCCCTCCCCGTGTCGGATCCCTCGGTAGTCGGCGGCGGCCTCCAGGCCGTGCCCGACGGTATGCCCCAAATTGAGCAGCATGCGACGGTCCGACTCGCGCTCGTCCTCGTGCACGACGCGCGATTTCAAACGGACTGACATGCGCACGGCGCGAATCGTCGCGTCCGCATCGCCTTGCTTCAATGCCTCGGCATCCTGCTCGAGCATCGCAACGGACTCCTCCGAGTCCAACCAGGCGCTTTTGACCACCTCGGCAAGCCCGGCGATGCGCTCTTCGCTCGGTAGGGTCGAGAGTGTCTCGACATCGCATAGAACGAACCTCGGTTGATAGAATGTCCCGACGAGGTTCTTGCCTTGCGGTCGATTGAACCCGGTCTTACCACCGACCGAGCTGTCCACCATGGCCAGAAGCGTCGTGGGGATCTGACCGAGGGCGACGCCTCGAAGAAGAGTCGAGGCCGCAAACCCCGTCAGGTCACCGATGACGCCGCCGCCCACGCCAAGCACGATCGCCCTTCGGTCCACTTGGGCTGCCAGGGCGGCATCCCAGATCCGTTCCACGCTGCCGATGTTCTTCTCCGATTCATTGCCAGGAAGCTTCACCTCGATTGGAGATTTGCCCGCTAAGCTCAGGTCACGAATCGCCTCTGCCGGCCAGGGGCGATCCTCGTCTCCATCGAAGACGAGGATCGCGTCGCCTTCGGCGTGCTCGTTTGCCCGAAGCCCGACGCGGTGTCGCAGCCCGCGACCCACTTCGACTCGATACGTTCTCAGGCCAAGCGGGACCACGATCGGGGCAAGGTTCCGAACCGCGACGACCTGCGCGGCGACCTCTTCCGGTTCGAGCGCCCCCGTGTCGATGGTCGCGTGCGCTTCCGCGTACGCAGCCCCCCTCGCCTTCAGAATGCGTTCGATGTCCCTGCGCGGGTCATCGCCGAGCAAGGGCCTTCCCTTGCCTCTGCCGACGCGCTCAGCAAGCACGGCCGGATCGGCCATCAGGGTGACGAGGATGCCATCGCGCAGGAGCCGTTGCCGCGTCTCATCATCGATGACCGTCCCGCCGCCGAGCGAAATGACGCCAGCGTCAGCGGGCAGCCTAGTCAGAGCCTCCTTCTCCAGAGCCCGAAACGCCGCCTCGCCTCGCTCGGCGAAGATCTCCGGTATCGAACGTCCGGCCAAGCGCGTGACACTGTCGTCCAGGTCGAGCGAACGGGTACCAAGGAGCTCCGCCACGCAAGCGGCAACCGTCGATTTCCCTGCCCCCATGGGCCCCGACAAAAACACACGCACGACCGGAAGCATACGAGCGACCCGCCTCTGCGTCACGAACCCCGCGTTGCAGCCCCGTGGAGGACGCGAAGCGGCCTCTTTGTGCGAGATTATTCCGGCAACGCCAGTGCGCGGTTCACGATCCTCGGCGTGAGGAAAATGAGGAGCTCGTTGCGGTCCTCGCGGAAGCGGCGGCGCTTGAAGAAGACGCCGAGCACCGGGATATCGCCGAGGAATGGCACCTGATCGATGTTTCGGCCCGTGTTGCGCACGTAGATACCGCCAATGACTGCGGTGTCGCCGTCGTCGACGAGAAGCTGGGTGGTCGCCTCCCGCTCGAGAATCGTTGGCTGGCCGTTGGAGCCCGTTCGCCCGAAGTCCGGCTCGTTTCTAGTAATCTTCACGTCCATGGCGACCGCGCCGTCACTCGTCACGTGTGGTGTCACATTGAGCTCGAGCTTGGCTTCCTGGAAGGCCGTGTTGACGCCCTGCGCGCTCACCTGAGAGAACGGAATCAAGGTGCCCTGTGAAATCGACGCCTCGTTGTTGTCCAAGGTCAGGATCCGAGGGGAGCTGATGATCCGTACAGAGCCCGCGGCCTCGGCGGCACTCAAACGGACGTTGAGGTTCACCGCCCCGCTCAGGCTGCCCAGCGCGAGGCCGAGCGCACCACCAGAGCCGTTGCCGGTCACCGCGGGCAAGTTCACGGCGTAGTTCGGATTGGCAATGGTCGGCGTGAACGGCGACAGACCATTGGTAGGCGCCCCGTCCAGGGGTACGCCACCGGCTACCCCGATGTCCGACGGGAAGCGAAGGCCGGTTGGGTTACCCGTGGCGGTGCTCATGACGGCAGCGCCACCCCACTGAATGCCGATATCGCGTGAGTACGTGCTCCCTGCCTCGACGATCCGCGACTCGATCAGCACCTGCGGCGTCTGCGTATCGAGACTGCGCACCAGGTCTTCCACGTCGTCGAGCTGCCCAACGATGTCGCGGACGATCAACATGTTCGTGCGCGTGTCCACCGAGACGGTGCCACGCTCGGTGAGAAGCTCCCGAACCCGGGGTTGAAGATTCTGCGCGGTCGCGTAGCTCACGGGTACGAGCCTGGTCTCCAGCGGGGCCAGTTGTTGCTGCTGCTTCTGGCGCGCGATTGCCGCTTCTCGCTCCTGTTCGAGCTGAGCGAGCGGCGCGACGCGCAGAAGATTGCCCTGACGCACCATCCCCAGAGACTTGGCTTGTAGGACGACGTCGAGCGCCTGATCCCATGGAACGTCACGCATTCGGATCGTCACCGATCCGCCCACGTTGTCGGCCGTCACCACGTTCACCCCGCCCACTTCGGAGAGCAGACGCAGGATGTTGTGGATGTCGGCATCCTTGAAGTCGAGGTCGATGCGCCGACCCGAGTAGCGACGTTCCCCCTTCGCCCCCGCGACTTGCATCGGGAGCTTGCTGAGAAAGCCCGCCACTTCTGGCCCATCGACCTCGGCGGCATAGTCCTTCTCCCGAGCGATCGTTCGTGTATGGGGGCGGCTATCCGTCGACGTCGGCGAAAACATCCAGACGATCTGGTTGCCGGAACGGATGGCGGTGCCCGCCGAGCCCGCAGAACCGTGAACCTCGACGACCGCTCGGTCGCCCTTCTGCTCGAGCTCGACGGAGCCGATTAGGGAGCCCCGTGGCGCCTCGAGACGTCGCTTGGCGCCAGAGTCGATCCGCGCGTTGAGGACCTCGAGTCGTGGGGGCGCGCCATCCCGGGTGGAGACGCGGAACTCCGCTTCACCGGCGAGCGTGACCAGTATGCGGTCCCGCCCGTCCTTCTGCTCCAGCCGCACCTCTTCAATCGATGCTTGGCTTGGGGTCGGCGATTTCCTGGTGGTCGCGCGGGCGCTGTTTTCGCCTCGCCGCAGCGTCACGATGATACCGCTGTTGGTTGCGCGCGCGTGATACGTTGCCTGGCCGGTGAGTGCGAGCTCGATGCGCGCTCCCCGAGCGGTGGTGCTCGCCACCGTTCGCGCGACGAGCGAGGCGCTGCCGTTCGTTTGGATACCGCCCGCCGGCAAGGTCGCGTCGTCGAGGTCGATGATGATGACCCGTCCACCCTCTTTCGCACGGACCGCGTACTGCTGATCGGAGAACGCACCGTCGATATAGATTTCCGCCGCGTCACGCTCGCCGTTGATTCGGACACTATCGATCCTGGGGCCGGCCGCATGGGCCGCATCGACCCATGCAAGCGTTGTCCCTACGGCTATTGCGAGACCCCAATGAATACGCATTCCTGACTCCTCTGCCAGCTAGCGTTAATCATCGAACGCTAGCGACGACTGGGGCAAGAAAACGGATCGCTTATCGATCGAGGATTACTGCGGCGTGAGCGGCGGCGCTTCTCCGCCCTCATGAAGGGGCATCACGCGCGTCAACGGCGGCTTATCCGGCGAACTCGGGTCTTCTCTCGTCAAAACGACCGAACCAGGTCGGATCCGATCGACACGCCAGTTCAGTGTGACTGGCATACCCTCTGAACCTCCGGTCTGTACCACCTCCGGACGACCGATGTAATCCCCTCGGCGGATCACATGTCCGACCTGTGAGGTGTCTGTGAGCATCGCGCGTGGCGTCTCAATGCCGGTCACGATGGCGATGAGATTCATTTCGTCGAGGCTCGTGCTCGGCAAGAGCACCCGACGCTGAGCGGGACCGGCTGCCTGCGCCTTGAACGCTCTGGCGTACGAACGGAAGGGATCCCTGTTCTGAGTGTCGAGCTCCGCGAAATCGTCGTCGTTGTAGATGATGGCGACGGAATCGATCGGGGCATCGGCCCCGACGGTCTCGCCCTTTGCAGGCGCACCGGTTTTCTTCGTATTGCCGGCGCTGCCTAGACCGACGGTCTGGGTGAACTCGTCATCGGATCCGCCGCAGCCGGTCATCCCGACCGTGGCCACGAAGAAGATGCATGCGAGAATTCGAATCTTGGCGCTCATGGCTAGCTAATTCCCTGTGGCCGGCGGCCGCCGGTAGGTGGTCGCGCGAACATCCACGTCGATGACCATCTCTCCCGAAGGCAACAGCTTCGGTTGCGTCATGCGGATGTTCTCCATGCTGATCGCACGGTCCAACTTGCTCACGTTGTAGAAAAACTTCCCCATCTGATGGAACCGGCCAGTCAGGGCGAGAACCACCGGGATCTTGGAGTAGAGCTCCTGACGCTGCTCTGGGCGTGGCTCGACCAGACGAATCGTTAGGCCGCTCAGCTCGGCCACTCGGTTGAGGTCTTGTAGAAAAGCAGCTATCTCCGCGTTCTCCGGCAAGGTTCGTCGATTCTGTCGGTCCGCGATTTCTCGATTGGCCAGCTCTTGCGTGAGCTCGAGGTACTGCTTCTCGCGGCGCTCGGCGTCCCGGATCTGATCTTCGAGCTGCTTGTGCTTTGTTTGAGCCGACTCCAGCTCGCTCGACACGTTGCTGTGGACCAGCGCAAAATAAGCGCCTCCAAGCAGTGCGAGCACCCCCGCCAGAGCAAGGCCCTTGGCCCAGCCCGGCAGCCCAATGAACGTATCTTCGAGACTGGCCATCAGTATTTCACCTTGCAGGTAATATCGAAGCCGACCAACTGGAGTCCCGTCTCCGGGTCGCTTGCCGCGCGGGTGCGCTGAAGAGTCACCCCTTCATAGATCTCGCTGAGAGTCAGACGGCGCAAGAACTCGGCCACATCTTCGTTCGAGCGTCCCATGCCGGTGATCTTGCACTCGCGGTCGATCTCCTCGAAACGGGTCAGCCAGAGCCGTCGCACGTCCCAGGACTCGTTGTACCCGGCAAGCGGGTTCTCCTCGCGCATTCGCTCGAGCTCGGCCGGGTTGATCGTGGGACCCCCCGGACTGCTCAGCACCTTGGAAAGCTCCATGACCGCGCGGGTTGGGCCCCGCCGGGCCCGCTCGAGCTCCTGAACCACCTTTTCGAGACGGCGGCTCTTCTCGAGACGACCTTCGA
>JBAVOF010000540.1:0-2688 GCA_049691835.1 Polyangiales bacterium | reverse complement strand
CCACTGAGGTGGACGAAGCGTCTACGACTCAATCGGTCACTCACGGTGATGCGCAACCCTTTCCTGCGGCGAGCCAGGCCACGATCACTCCGAGGTCTTCATCCGGCACCGCCTGAACTACGCCTTGCATGAGCGCATCCGAATCGCCGCGCTTCCGGGTCGCTGCTTCGTCGAGCCTGCGCTCGAGATAGCCCAGGTACTGGCCGCAGAGACGCGAAGCGAATAGCCCGTCGTTCCCCTCTGCGCTCGCGCCGTGACAGGAAGCGCAATGCTTTGCAAAAAGCGACGCGCCGGGGGCCGCAGCCTCGTGGTTCGGCGGGCCCGGTGCAACGCCGAGCTCGGGCATGCTCGAAAGGTATTCGGCGATCTCGGCTATCTCGGCGGGCGCCAGGCTGCGCGCGAAGGGGTCCATCACCGGGAGGCGCATGGCGCCGGTCCGCAGCCTGAAGAGCTTATTCTCCAGCACCGACCGTCGCTGTCCCGTCAGGCGCGGAATCGACCCGTCGGGCCTGCCGCTCCCGTCGTGCAAGTGGCACGAGGCGCAAGGAGCGTAGGCGGCCGGCTCATCGGCCGGGGCTGGATCCTCGAGGACGGCGGCGATGCGGGCGGCCTGCACCGCGTCGGGTGCGCGCGTCAAGAGCCAGAGCAGAAATGCGGGCACGGCAAATACCATGGCCATGACGAAGATACGCATCGCAGAGGCCAGCATACCAGAGGTCTTGGCCCAGCACCGCGTCAGCTCTGCTTGGCGAGCTTGGACCAGGAATCCTTGAGCTGGATGGTGCGATTGTACACTGGTCGAATCGCGGTGCTGTCCGGATCGACCACGAAGTAACCGAGACGCTCGAACTGGACTCGTTCGCCAGGACGGTGTGCGGCTAGGCTAGGCTCGAGCTTGACGCCCTTCAAGACCTCTAGCGATTGCGGATTGATCCGATCCGTGAACTCGCCGGCGTGCGCTTCATCGAGGGGGTTCTCTTCGTTGAAGAGCCGGTCGTAGAGGCGCACCTCCGCGTCGACCGCGTGCCGGGCGCTCACCCAGTGGATCGTTCCGCGCACCTTGCGCCCATTGGGAGCATTTCCGCCCTTGGATTCGGGGTCCCAGCGGCAGACAAGCTCCACGACGTTACCCGCCGCGTCTTTGACTACGCCGTTGCAGGTGACCAGTGCGCCGTAGCGCAGGCGCACTTCCTTGCCCGGCGCCAACCGGAACCACTTCTTCATCGGCTCTTCCATGAAGTCATCACGCTCGATGAAGATCTCGCGCGTCAGGTAGAGAATGCGTGAGCCGGCGCTGGGGTCGTCCGGGCTGAAGGGGGCCTCGACCGCCACCTCTTGCTCCTCGGCGAGGTTCTCGATCACGAGCTTCAGGGGGTCCAAGACCGCCATGGTGCGCGGCGAGGTCGCGTTCAGGTCTTCGCGAAGAGCGTGCTCGAGGAGCCCCACATCGACGATGCTGTCCCGTCGCGAGACCCCGATCCGCTCCGCAAAACGTCGAATCGCAGCCGGCGTGTAACCGCGACGCCGCATTCCCGCGATCGTCGGCATTCGGGGGTCGTCCCAGCCGCTCACATGTCCCTCTTCGACGAGGCGCTTGAGCAGGCGTTTGCTCATCACGGTATAGGTCAAATTCAAACGCGCGAACTCGTACTGTCGCGGCACGGGGTCGAAGTCGAAGTGCGACACGAACCACTGGTAGAGCGGATTGTGGTGCGCGAACTCCAGCGTACAGATGGAGTGCGTGATCGCCTCGAAGGCATCCGACATGGGGTGCGCGTAATCATACATGGGGTAGATGCACCAGTCGTCGCCGGTGCGGTGATGGCTGACCTTCCGAATGCGGTACATCACCGGGTCTCGGAGGTTCACGTCCTTGGACGCCATGTCGATCTTCGCGCGCAGCACGTGCGCTCCCTCGTCGAAATCCCCTGCACGCATGCGCGCAAACAAGCTCAGATTCTCCTCGATGCTCCGATCGCGGAACGGGCTATGCACTCCGGGCTTATAGAAGTCACCGCGACCCTGTCGGATCTCCTCGAGGCTCTGGCTGTCGACGTAGGCAAGGCCGCGCTCGATGAGGTCTGTCGCGCACTCGTAGAGACGCTCGAAATAGTCCGAGGCGAAGTATTCGTGGCTTCCCCAATCGAAACCAAGCCAACGCACGTCTTCACGAATCGATTCGACGTACTCCACGTCTTCGGCCTCCGGATTCGTGTCGTCGAAGCGCAGGTGACAGCGCCCCTCGTCGGAGAGCTCGGCGGTGGTGAAGTTCAAGCAGATCGACTTGGCGTGGCCGATGTGCAGATAGCCGTTCGGCTCGGGGGGAAACCGCGTCACGACTCGACCGCCATGCTTACCCTCCCGAATGTCCGCGAGGACGAGGTCGTGGATGAAGTTGGGCGCGTTCTCTTGGCCCTCGGCTCTGCCCTTCGGCTCGCTCATCCCGGAGGTCTAGCGCGCTTTTCCGGGCTGCGCCGCATTTGGGTCAGTCCCCGAGCAGGCCGCGAACCTGCGCGAAGACCGGGAGATGATCGGAGAGCGACTCGCAACGCTCGGGAGGACAGCGGCCCGCAGCGACCACCTCGACGCGCTTGACCAAGATCAAGTCGATGACCATCGCGAAAGGGTCGAACGTGGTGTACCGATCGTCCAAACCGAGCTCCCGATGCGCATCCACGTAGTCACGAT
>JBAVOF010000539.1:0-20900 GCA_049691835.1 Polyangiales bacterium | reverse complement strand
CAGTTGTACTGCTCTGCCGTGGACACGAAGAAGTCGACTTGATGCTCGAACTCCTCCCACGAAGCGACTCGCCTCATCTCGTACTGGGCGGCACAGACGCGGATTCGCCGCACGGGCCGCTTGAGCGGCGCCCCAGCGATCTTGCGCCGCTCCGGGCTGAAGTTGGGATTCTCGTACTCGAGGAAAGTAGCGTAGTTGAGGCTCTGCGCATCCTTGGAATAACCCATGTGCACGGAGCGAACCTGGTATCCGGCATGCAGGTGGGCGTTCAGCGACGAATCTTGGAGCTCTCCGTCGATGACCTTGGCGACGTACTCCTCCGGGGTGATGCTCCCGGCATGCTCCTGGTAGCCCGGGATGCGACCCCCCGCGACCATTCGGCGGAGATTGAATCGACGAAGCACCCGCTTGCGCCCTTCATAGAGCTTCTTCGAAATGCCCCGTCCGCGGTAGTCCGGATGGACGGCGATGTCGGCGCCGTAGAGGGTATCGCCGCTCGGGCTGTGGGTACTGAAGGTCCCGTTCCCGGTGATCTCGCCCCAGGAGTACCAGGGCGAGTCGTCATCGAGTTGGACGATTAGCGAGCTCGCGTAGCCGACGACCTCGTCGCCCGATACGGCCACGAGCTGCCCATCGGGGAATGCCTCGATCTGGAACTGCAGCTCACGCGCCCCTGGCATCGAGGTCGGCGGGAAGAGCGGATAGGCAGCGACCTCGCAGGCGTAAATGCCGGGGATGTCCTCCAGTGTCGCTCTTCGGACTTTGACGCCGGATGCCTTGGTCTTCTTTTTCTTCGCGTGCTTGTCGTTCCCCTCGTCGTCAGCTTGCACTAGAAGGAGCCCTTCTGTCGCGCGGCACCCCTGGTGAGCCGGCGAAGATGGTCGATCCGCTCTTGGACGTAGGGCGAGAAATAGCCAGGATAGCGTCGCCAGAGGTCCGGGCGCTCCCAATCCGAGCCCGACACCATGCCTCGGCAGCGCATGGAGCCGCACGCACATGGGAATTCGTCATAGGCGCTCGCGTCCGACATCGCGTAGTCGTAGGTGATCTCTTCGTCTCGAGAGACGCTGCGCATGGCGACCAGCAAGACCTGGCCCTTCAAGCCCGCGTTCGGCTGACAGGAATGATTGACGAAATCCGCCGGTCCGGGCCGGTCGGAGACCAGGAAGAGCTCTTCGTCGATCTGGAGGGTGTACCGGGTCGCCGCCGGCGGGAGGCCCATGAGCCCGGCACGGTCGATCACCGTCCCTCCGAATGCCACGATCGTCTCCCCCTCGCGGATCAGTCGGCGGGCGAAAAGACCCATACCCCGAGAACCGGATTCCCTGGGCTCGACCGACGAAGCAACATAGCCGCTTGGCAACGACCACTCGACAACTGAATTCTCTGAGGCCATTCGGGCACCCCCAAACGTTCGTTGGGTCGTCGGTTTAGCACACTAGACGAAAACGCAAATAGCCAAATCGACGAAGGAGCGGCATCGCCGTCGATCAAGTTAGGCCAACAAACCCCTCGCGCGGGCTCCGGGCTCAGCTATGGTTCGCTCCCGCCATGGCCAAGAGACTCACGGCTGAGCTGGAGCTCGAAGTCCTGCCACAGCCCGACGACACCACATGTGGGCCGACCTGTCTCCACGCAGTGTATCGATATTGGGGCGACGAGGCTTCGCTCGACGACGTGGTAGCCGAGATCAAGCCCTTGCCCGAGGGCGGCACCTTTGCGGTCTCGCTCGCCTGCCACGCCCTGCACCGTGGCTATCACGCGGAGATCTTCACCTACAATCTGCAGCTGTTCGACCCAACCTGGTTTGTCGAGGGGATCGATCTCGCCGAGAGGCTCGAAGCACAGAGAAAGCACAAACGCTCGCGAAAGCTGACCATCGCCACCGACGCCTACCTCGAGTACCTGCAGCTCGGCGGCACCGTGCGTTTCGAGGAGCTGCGCCCCGCCTTGGTTCGGCGCTTTTTGAACCGTGGGGTGCCCATCCTCACCGGCTTGAGCGCGACCTATCTCTATCGGTGTGCCCGAGAGCACAACGACCAGTCCGACGATGTGCGCGGCGAGCCCGTGGGGCACTTCGTCGTCTTGAGCGGATACAATCGACAGAAGCGAGAGATCACCGTCTCGGATCCGTCCCACGACAACCCGCAGTTTCGCACCCATCGCTACAGCGTACGCATGGACCGTTTGATCACCGCCATCGCGCTCGGTGTCATGACCTACGACGCAAACCTGCTGGTATTGACGCCTGAGTCCAAACCGAAAGGAGCCACTGGATGACAGCGCTCGTCGTCGTGGAACGACCCCAAAACTGGCCTCTGGAGATTCCAGGCACCGAGGTCGTCGCTGCGTCGGATTACCTCACGAATCCAAGGTTCGTTGCTCTCAAGAGAGCCAAGGTGTTCAACCTCTGCAGGAGCTACGCGTATCAGAGCGCTGGGTACTACGTCTCGCTCCTCGCCACGGCGCGCGGACACAAGCCGCTACCTTCCGTCATGACGATGCAGGACCTGCGCCAATCGTCGCTGGTTCGAATCGCGTCCGAGACGACGGAGTCGCTGGTGCAGCAAACACTTGCGCCCATCAAGAGCGACCGATTCGTCTTGAGCATCTACTTCGGGCGCAACCTGGCCAAGCGCTACGATCGCCTGTGCCGCGCCCTGTTCAATCACTTCCCTGCGCCGTTCCTGCGTGCCGAGTTCGTGCGCTCCGACCAATGGCGCCTCGAGAAGCTCAATGTCATCGCGTCGCACGAGATTCCAGAATCCCACCGCGAGTTCGTGATCGAGCAAGCCAAACGCTTCTTCAACCGGCCCCATCCATCCGGCGTGCAGCGGGCGCGCTACGATCTAGCGATTCTGGTGAATCCGGACGAAGTCGACGCGCCGTCTGACGAAAAGGCGATCCAGCGATTCCTCCGTGCTGCCAAGAAAGTCGGATTCGACGCCTGGCTGGTGGGCAAGGAGGACTTCGGACGAATCGCCGAGTTCGACGCATTGTTCATCCGAGAAACGACCTCGGTCAACCACTACACGTATCGATTCGCACGACGCGCGGAGGCGGAGGGATTGGTGGTCATCGACGATCCGGAATCGATCTTGCGATGCACGAACAAGGTGTACCAAGCCGAGCTCTTCGAGCAGAACGGCATCGGGTGCCCGAAGACGCTCGTGGTGTACCGCGACAGCGCAGAGGAAGTCGCAGCCAAACTCGGACTACCGTGCGTGCTCAAGAAGCCGGATAGCTCGTTCTCGGCCGGCGTTGTCAAGGCCAGCACCGAAGCGGAGCTCGCGGCGCACCTGCATCAGTTCTTGCAGGAGTCCGAGCTGGTCATCGCGCAGGAGTTTGTGGCGTCGGAGTTCGACTGGCGAGTGGGAGTGCTCGACCGGAAGGCCCTCTACGCCTGCCGGTACCACATGGCACGCGGGCACTGGCAGATTCAGAAAGCCGTGAGTGCGAACCGCCGCTTGTACGGCAAGTCCGATTCGGTGGCTATCGAGGAGGCGCCAGCCGCAGTCATCGACCTCGCCGTGCGCGCCGCGAGCCTCGTAGGCGACGGGCTCTACGGGGTCGACCTCAAGGAGGTCGATGGCCGGGTTCTCGTGATGGAAGTGAATGACAATCCAAATATCGACGCCGGCACCGAGGATGCGATCCTCAAAGACGACCTGTACCTGATCCTCATGCAGAGCTTCTACGACCGCCTCGAACGAAGAGGGCAAGGCGGGCGCCGATGAGCCGTTCCGAACAACTCCGGATCTTCGAGGGCTTTGGCATCGAGATCGAGTACATGATCGTCGACGCTCAGTCGCTCTCGGTGCGCACGATCGCCGACGAGCTGCTCAAGAAGGCAGCAGGAACCTACGAGATGGAGGTCGATCGCGGCGCCCTGTGCTGGTCGAACGAGCTCGCGCTGCACGTCATCGAGCTCAAGACCAATGGCCCGACCCGCGCGCTTGGAAATCTACACGAGAGCTTTCAGTCCGACGTCGCCTCCATCGACGCCCTGCTCTCTCCGATGGGAGCCCGGTTGCTTCCGGGCGCCATGCACCCCTGGATGGGCACGGATGAGCTTCGGCTTTGGCCTCACGAAGACGACCTGATCTATCAGAGCCTGCATCGGGTGTTCGATTGCCGCGGTCATGGATGGTCGAATTTGCAGAGCATGCACATCAACCTGCCCTTCGCGAACGACGACGAGCTCGGCCGCCTGCATGCAGCGATCCGCTTGGTGCTTCCGATCCTCCCTGCTTTGGCGGCGAGCTCACCATACCTGGATGGGAAGCCCACCGGCCTGCTCGACACCCGGCTCGAGGTGTACCGACACAACGCACGACGGATTCCATCTGTGACGGGCAAGGTCATTCCGGAGGCGGTCTTCTCCCGCCAAGACTATGAGCTTCTCCTCCAAAGTATCTACCGCGACCTCGCGCCTCTCGATCCGGACGGTGTCTTGCAGCACGAGTGGATCAACGCTCGTGGTTGCATCGCACGATTCGACCGGATGGCGCTCGAGATTCGGCTCATCGACGTGCAGGAGTGCCCGCGCATGGACATCGCCATCGCCCAAGCGGCCATCGCGGCGGTGAAGGCACTGGTCGAGGAGACTTGGGTGAGCTTCGAGGAGCAGAAGGCGTGGCACGAGCTCGAGCTGGAGAACATTTTGCTCTCTACGATCGCCGATGCGGATCATGCGATCATCGACGACCCGCGCTTCCGGCGTGCATTTGGGCTCGACCAGGGTCGGGCCATCCGCGCCGACGAGCTCTGGCGGCACTTGGTCGAGACTCAAGTCGACAAACGCCCCGAGCACGCCGCGGCGGGCGCTCCGCTGCGAGTGATCTTGGACGAGGGTTGCCTCGCGCGACGGCTCGTTCAGGCCGCTGGGCCGAGCCCTAGCCGTGAACGGCTTCGTGAAGTCTACACCGGGCTGGCAGAATGCTTGCGCCAGGGCCGAAGCTTCTCGAGCAACCGATGACGAACCGGGTGCTCGTGTTGACATGCGAGCATGGCGGTGCCCGCGTGCCGCCAAAGTACCGCCATCTATTCGACGCCAAGGCAGCCCGGCGGGCGCTCGCAAGTCATAGAGGCAGCGATCTCGGGGCACTTCCCTTGGCGCGCGCCCTGCAGCGAGCGCTTCGGGTCCCGCTCTACGCCAGCGTCGTGACCCGCCTCCTGGTCGACCTCAATCGCTCACTCTGGCACCCGCGGTTGCTGTCTGAGTTCTCGGAGCCACTGGACTCGACCGAGCGCGCGGAACTGCTGAGGCGGTACTATTTCCCGCATCGAGATTCGGTCGAATCATGGATTGACGCTCAGGTTCGACGCGGACGTCAGGTGCTGCACGTCGGGGTCCACAGCTTTGTCCCGAAGGTCGACGGTCGAACGCGCCTGGCCGACGTTGGAATCCTCTACGATCCATCGAGGGCACGTGAACGCTCGTTTTGTAAGCGCTGGAAGGACGCACTGAGGGTCATCGATCCCGAGCTTCGGGTCCGGCGTAACTACCCGTACCTCGGCAAGTCGGACGGACTGGTGACCGCGCTCCGCAGGCGATTCGCTGCGCGGGACTACCTAGGTGTCGAGCTGGAGGCCAATCAAGCGCTTCTCGAGTCGACCGAGGGCGGCAGGCGCGCTGCGCGGTCGGTCTTGGCAAGCCTGCGATCTGCAGCGGCCCTTTCCTCCTGATGCTCGCAGAGCCCGGCGCCATGGCGCCTCGGCACGCCCGGTCACAGATCCACCTCGGCGACATGGGCGATGGCGTCGCCGCGGTGCACCAGCGGGGTCTTGAGCAGCCCAATCACCACCCCGTCGGCCTTGGACCTGAGCGAGGTGCCCTCCGGCGTTAGGGCGTTGAAAATCAACGCTAATGGCTGCCCCTGCCGGACTCGATCCCCGAGCTTCGCCGTCAGCTCGCAAAACCCGGTCCGAGGCGTTCTTACCCAGGTGCTCTTTCTCGAGACCCATGGCGCGCGTGGCGGCTTCGGCGCATGGGGGTCGATCATCGAAAGCGCCTCCATGACGCGGAGAATGCCCTGGACCCCGACTTCGATCGGCTCTGCATCGAAGCGATTGGACTCGCCAGCTTCGTAGAGGAGCACCTTCTTGCCCAGCTCCGTCGCAGCGGCACGCAGGGAGCCGTCCCGCAATCGCGCATGAAGGAGCAACGGCGCGCCGAACTCCGTAGCCAGGCGGAGGGTGTCCGGGTCGTCGAGATCGCATCGGATCTGCGGGAGATTGGTGCGACCCCCGGAACCCGTGTGCAAGTCGATGCCCAGCTCACAGTGCGCGACGACCTTGTCCATGAAGAGGTGTGCAAGCTGCGAGGCCGAGGAGCCCCTGCGTGACCCGGGGAAACATCGGTTGAGATCGCGCCTATCCGGCAGGTACCGGGACTCCTGGAGCAGACCAAAGATGTTGACGATTGGCACCGCCAAGACGGTCCCGGACAAGAGCACCGGGTCGATTTCGTGGAGCAGGTGCCGAATGATGGGCACGCCGTTGAGCTCATCGCCATGCATCGTGGCGCTGAGCCATATGACCGGCCCCGGCTTTGCACCATGAAGTACCCCGATGGGCAGAGAAACCCACATACCGGTCGGCAGACGAGACACCGGCAGCTCCAAGCGAGTGAGCGCGCCTGCCGGGGCCCGCACGGAATCGAGCTCGAAGGGAGGCCGCGCCTTAGCCTTCAATGCGGTCCTTCGTCTTGCCGGTTCTGGCATTCTTTTCCAGGTACTCGATGATCGCTCCGGCCACGTCCTTCCCCGTCGAGGCCTCGATGCCCTCCAGACCGGGAGACGAGTTGACCTCCATCACCAGCGGGCCGTGGTTGGAGCGCAACATGTCGACACCGGCAACCCGCAAACCGAGCGCCTTGGCCGATCGGACAGCCGTGCTTCGCTCCTCCGGGGTCAACTTTATTTTCTTGGCGGTCCCACCACGATGGATGTTCGACCGGAACTCACCCTCCGGCCCCTGACGCATCATCGAAGCAACGACTTTGTCGCCGATGACGAAGGCTCGAACGTCCGCGCCGCCTGCCTCCTTGATGAACTCCTGAACCAGGATGTTCGCGCTCAGCTGACCAAACGCTGCGATGACGGACTCGGCGGCTTTGTCGGTTTCCGCCAGGACGACCCCCACCCCCTGTGTGCCCTCGAGCAACTTGATGATGAGCGGCGCTCCACCCACCTGCGCAAGGAGACCTTCGATGTCTTTGGTGGAGCTGGCAAAGCCCGTGACGGGCATCCCTACGCCGATGCGGGCCAAGAGTTGCAATGCGCGGAGCTTGTCGCGCGCCCGCGAAATGGCCTGAGACGTATTGAGCGAATAGACCTGCATCATCTCGAACTGGCGAACTACGGCGGTGCCGTAAAAGGTCCGAGACGCCCCGATTCTCGGGATGATCGCATCAAAGGTGAGCGGCTTGCCCGAGAACAAGACCTGAGGTCGGTGCGATGTGATGTTCATGTAACAGCGCGTGTAGTCGATGACCCGGACCTCGTGACCTCGCGCCTCGGCGGCTTGCCGAAGCCGGCTCGTCGAGAACAGTTTTGCTTTTCGGGACAGAATTCCGATCTTCATCACGGTCTCGCTTTCTTCCTCTTCTTGTGTCTCCTCGGCACCAGGCCGCGGCAGCGGTATGATCGATTCGGGTCGACGACAAACCTCCCACGAATCGCCTCACGACCCAACAACATTCGAAATCCCATCTCGTCGCGCGACGTGAGGGTCAGCTCGATCGGCCAGGTCCCTCCCTCCAGCAAGAGCCGGGTCCTAATAATCGGACGCAGCTCCCGGTGACCGCTCGAGCTCTTGACATACCGGTACTCGTAGAGGCGCGCTCTACATTGGACGATGGTCACGGAGTCTCGCTGAATCGGATGGACTTTGAAATGAACCCATGGATGCTTCCCCTCGCCCGTCACTTCGACTTCGAAAGCGTGCAGTGACGAGCTGCGAGCGCCAGTATCGACCTTGGCCTTGATCCGTCCGATCCCGAGGTCCGGTAAGGCGAGCCACTCGCGCCATCCGATTGTGGAAACGTCATGCACGGACGGAGCCATACCGAAGCGCTGCGCGAACCGCAAGCTTGATTCGAAGACCTGATCCTAGCGCCAAACAGGCTGACCGGTGGTCGCCAGGACCGCGTTCCAGAGGTCGGACTGCAGTGGCATTCGCTTCCGCTCGGCCATGGCCGTCGAAATCGGTACGTGGACGATCTCCTGATTCCAGTATCCAATCATGGCATCGGTCTTTCCGGCCATCGCGGCATGGACTGCCGCTCGGGCCATTCGGTCGGTCAGGATCCGGTCCCATGCATTCGCCGGCACACTGCGGATGACATAGCTGGGGTCGATGTACTTCAAGTTCAGCTGAAGCTTTCGGTCAGCGAAGTGGAGCTCGATCCGGTCCCGAAGAAAGATGCCAATGTCCTGGTAGCGACGGTTACCCGACGCGTCCCGTTCGAGCCCCGTGCTCCCGAGAAGGTGCTGACCAGCACCCTCGGCAACCACGATCAACGCATGCCCGCGCGTCAGGATACGGCGCTCCAAAGTTTCCAAGAACCCACCCTGCCCATCGAGGGGAAACGGAACCTCGGGAACGAGTACGAAGTTCGCTTCCTGACTCGCAAGCGCGGCGCCAGCGGCTATGAACCCCGCATCACGACCCATGAGCTTGACCAGGCCGACTCCGTTCGTGGCGCCTGCTGCCTCCACGTGAGCGCCGCGAAGAATCTCACTAGCAACTTCCAACGCGGTGACGTGACCGAAGGTGAGCTCTACGTACGGGACGTCATTGTCGATGGTCTTGGGAATACCAATGACAGACTTTGCGAGACCGCGCTTCTCGATCTCCTGCTGAATCTTGTGCGCACCTCGCTGCGTCCCATCGCCACCGATACAAAACAGAATGTCGATCTCCTGGGCCTCGATGAAGTCCACCATGACCGCAGGTTCCTGTGCACCTCTCGAGCTTCCGAGAACCGTACCTCCTAGATGGTGGATGTTCTGCACGAAGCGCTCGGTCATGAACATCGGCTCGAGGCCCGAGTCGGGGTTGAGCCCCGCATAGCCGTTGCGTATGCCAAGAATGCGGCGGAGCCCGTAGTTGTGCACCAACTCCAAGAAACCGGAGCGGAGCACGTTGTTGATGCCGGGGGAAAGACCACCACAGGTCACGAAAGCCGCCGTCGTGTCCGCCGGATCGAAGAAGAGTCTATGACGCGGCCCAGCCTCCTCGAACGAGAGCGTGTCCAATTCGGGGGTGGCGCCGATGTGACGTGTCACCCGCACTCGCATCGACTCATCGGTGAACATCCGACTCTTCGCCTCGAGTGGCGACGGGAACGTTCCGGGGCCTAGTGTGGGAACCAGTAGATCCTGCTGACTCAGCATCGCATTCGGGTGTGCATAGTAGAAGGCGCTCCGGGAGCAATCAAAGTCCCGATCTCGGAAGATTCACGGGCGCCGGGCAAAGCATGGCTCGACTGCGGCGGTCCCTCCTGGAAGCCCCTGCCCGCCGATGAAGCTTGACAGAGCCTTCGGGCGAGGTCATAAAGTAACCAGTGGTTACATCATGGACGCTTCATTCATCGATCGTGGACGTTTTCTGTTCTCGCCATCGGGCCGCTCGTCTTGGGCGCCGTACTCATTCGTCGACGTGGGCAAGGCATCGCTCCGGGTTTCGGACCGAGGAGCCGGAGCCGTCGCTTTCGTCGTGACACCAGACCCTCCAAACGTACTGGAACACCACGAGACCGCTCTGGTTTCGTTGGCGCAACATGGGCGCGCGGTCGGCGTCGAGCTGCCTGGGTTCGGACACTCCCGACCGGCCCCCTCATTCGCCTTCTCGGTCGACGAAAACACCGATGTTCTGCTTGGGGCTCTGGAGAAGCTCGAGGTCGAACGGGCCGTCCTCGTCTTTCCGTGCCTCGCTGGCCTAGTTGCGCTCGAGGCTGCGCGACGAGCGCCGGCACGCATCGCGGCGGTGATTCTCTCGCAAACGCCATCGTTCCAAGACGCGCTCTCGTGGTCGGAGCGCGTCGACTTTCGAGGGCTCATCGGAACGCCAATCGTCGGACAAGTCCTGGTGCGCGCTCTCCGAGGGCTGCTCGCACGCGCCTGGTACCGTGCGGCACTTCCCGCAGGCGTCGACCAGACCGCTTACCTCGAACAAGCTCTGGCCGCTTACGGGCGTGGCGCCGACTACAGCCTTGCCTCGGCTTTGCAGGCGGTCCGCCGCGCAAGACCGCCATCCGAAACCGTTCCCGTGCCGGTCCTATCGATCTGGGGCGATGCCGATCGAACCCATCGGCAGAGCGACCCCAACGGCGGCGTCGCGCTCGCGCCACGTCACAAGGTCGTCATCTTCGAGGGCTCGGGTCACTTCCCGGACCTCGAGCAACCCGAACGCTTCGAACGAGAAGTGCTCCAGTTCATACGCGCGGAAATCTCATGAACCGCCCGATTGCCCGGCTTGCCGAGCAGATCGGAAAGCTCGATCGTTTGGTGATACGGCATACGGCGGCACCTTGACCTCGAACCGAAAGCGAGCCTCGTACCACCATGGCGACCTGAGGAGCGCGCTCTCCGATGCTGGGATCGATCTCCTCGCCGAGGTGGGCACTGACTTCACGCTGCGGCAAGTCGCCAAGCGCGTCGGCGTGACCCATGGTGCCGCATATCGTCACTTCGAGGACCGCGAGGCTTTGTTGGCGGAGTTGGCGCGTCGAGGCTTCGTCGATCTCAAGGATCGTCTGGAGAGCGCCATGCGGACGGCGCCCCACCCGCGTGGAAGACTCGAAGTCCTGCTCAAGTCGTACCTTGCATTCGCCTGGGAACGCCGAGCGCAATACGAAGTGATGTTTGGCAGGCGCTTGAACGAGGCTGGAGGCTTTCCGGAGCTGGAGGAGGCGGTGCAAGCCGCAGTGCGCTTTTTGCAGACGGCAGTCTCCGAATACCTGGAAGACGACGACCCCGTGCGCGCACGCGACGTGGGTATCGGACTATGGAGTTTCGCCCATGGCTTCACCACCAACGTTCTGCGCCGCCGGATTCATGTCCGCTCGCTTCGGACCGCCCAGTCCTACATCGTACGGGTGGCACGACCATTCCTGATAGGCGCGCGAGCCGAATGAGTCCCGACCGACGTGGCGCGCTCTGCGAAGCCTTGGGATAATCCCGCCATGTTCTCGAGACGTGGCGCGTTCGACCTGACTCCCAACGCCATCGCGCGCGCCGTGCAGGCGACGCCTCCCGACTGGGACCTTAGCTGTTCAAACCCTACGAACGCAGGGATCGCATTCTCAGACGAAGCTCTGGAGGCGCTGCGAGTCGTCTCCCCAGCTCGCTATGAGCCAAACCCCCGAGGCATCGGGTCAGCCCGACGCGCGCTCGGGGAGCAGCTCGGTTGGAATCCTGGGCACCTCGTGCTCACCGCTACGACCAGTGAAGCCTATTCGTCTCTCATGAAGCTCTTCTGCGACCCGGGCGACCATGTTTTGATTCCTGAGCCGAGCTACCCGCTTCTCCCACTACTAGCCCGTCTGGAGGGTGTCGTCGCCTCGCCGTACCCGTTTCGTTACGATGGACAGTGGCACATCGATCGATTGGCGTTCCTCGACCGCATGGAGTCCCGCGTCAAGCTCATCGTCGCGGTGAGCCCCAACAACCCGACCGGAGCGTTTCTTTCAGCCGATGACCTGACGTTTCTCGCCAGCCACGGAGTGCCCGTGATCCTGGACGAGGTCTTCGCATCGTACGACCTCCGCCGCGAACGACCCGTCTCCCTGCGGCACAGCCAAGCTGGCTCCGGATTGCTCTTTGCATTGGGTGGCTTGTCGAAGGGCGCGGCGCTCCCACAGCTGAAATTGAGTTGGATTGCGGTCTCGGGAAGCAACAGCCTAGTCCAACGCGCGCTCGAGCAACTCGACGTCATCACCGACACCTACTTGTCGGTCAACGAGCTCACCCAACGCGCGCTTGGCCCACTGTTGGCAGCATCGGAAGAACGGCGGCGCCTGGTCTTCGAACGACTGAAGCAGAATCACAGGAGCCTATGCGAGCTCCTTCGCCATGCGCCGGCGATCTCGGCGCTTCCCCCGGAGGGCGGTTGGTATCAGGTTTTGCGACTCCCCAATGTGCTTTCCGAACAGGAATGGGTGCTTGGCTTTCTAGGCCGGGGCGTCCTCGTTCAGCCGGGCTGGTTCTATGACTTTGCCGATGAGGCCTGGGTGGTCGTCAGCCTTCTAACGGAGTCAGATGTCTTCAACGAGGGAATGCGGCGGATCGTCGACTTCGTCGCTTCGGCCGACGCAATGCGATGAGCAGACCATGCGTGTGAGCGAATGGACGGTTCATGTGCGGCGCTCACGCGCAGGGACTCGATCAGGATTGCGCCGCTAACTGTTGCAGACTCGCTTCAACGGAAGGGTCGAGGTGCACGTCGAGCTGCGGGAATGCGATCACGATGCCTTTCCGCTTGAACGCCGACCAGATCTCTTGGTTGAGTTGTGAGAGCCGACGGCGCACGAAACAGGGGTCATCCATCCAGATCGCAACCTCGAAATCCACCGACTTGTTCCCGAATCGAAGCATGAGCACTTGCGCATCGTAGTGGGGAGCGCCGGAGTTGTTGCGTTCTGCGACTTCCTCCAGGGTTTCGCGGACGAACATCATGTCGGAGCCATAGGTGACGCCGACTTCGGTCCGCACCCGGTATGCCGCGTCATCCAAAGTGAAGCTCTTCACCACGGACTGCACGAGCAGAGAGTTTTGGACGATCACGTCTTCTCCGTCGCGAGATCGAGCGATCGTCGCGCGAATCCCCATGCGGAGGACCTTGACGATCTGACCGTCTACTTCGAGCACGTCTCCAGGCGTAATCGCGCCCTGCACGAGAAGAATGATCCCAGATACGAAGTTCTGGGCGATGTTCTGCATTGCACGCCGAGCTCGACCGCGAAGATGGCACCGACGGCGAACAGCGCACTCAGGTTGAGCCCTATCGTGTGAAAGGCGATACCGAAGCCCACGAGGCGAGCGCCGTAGTGTAGGAGCTTGTTGGTGACTTGGATGCTGCCTTCGTCGGCTGCACGGCGGCGGCTCATGGCGCATCGAGCTCCGCGCCGCGCCACGGCCGAAAGAGCGAGGGTCAGTAGCAGGACGAGGCCGACAGCCAAGAGAGTGGCGAGGCTGACCGGAGCGCCCGCTATGTCAAAAAAGATTGGTGCTCAGCGTCACGCTCAAACTCTTCGTCACTTCGCTCAAACTCATTGACGCTCCTCTTCAAGGCAAATCCGCGGGGATTGCACCGGACGGCTGATCAGCGCGCCTTCCAATGTGGAGCCCGCTTCTCGATGAACGCAAGCGGGCCTTCCTTGGCATCTTCAGTTCGCAGGTTCTTTTGAAACGCCTCGAATCCCTCTCGCCAGAGCGTGGCGTCGTCGCCGGAAAACGCACGAGCTGCCAACTTGCGGCTTGCTTGCACAGCCAGCGGTGCATTCGAGGCGATCTTCTCAGCCAACGCCACCGCCTCGTCGAGCACCTGGTCAGGCGAGACGAGCCGGTTGATCAGGCCGAGCTCGTAGGCACGGGTCGCCGAAAGCGGCTCACCGGTCAATATCACTTCCATGGCCTGGGTCATTCCAATCGCCCGTGGCAGACGAAAGAGCGCGCCTGCGACCGCGATCAGTGAACGTTTGACCTCCGGGAGCGCAAAGAACGATCGCTCGGAAGCGACGATCAAATCACAAGCAAGCGCGATCTCACACCCTCCGGCAAGGGCCGGGCCGTTGAGTGCGGCGATGAGTGGTTTGCTGCGTTCGCGATGCACGATGCCTCCGAAGCCGCCTTTGGCGGTGGCCGTCGCACCTGCGTTGCCGGCCGCGATCTCCTTGAGGTCCGCGCCTGCACAGAAGACCGGGCCGTCCCCCGTCAACACGGCCGCCCAAAGCGCATCGTCGGATTCGTAGCGGTCGAGCGCGTTCTCGATGCCAGTCGACATGACTCCGTTGATCGCATTGCGCGCTTCAGGCCTGTTTAGAGTGATGATGGCCACGTGTCCTCGGCTGTCGAATCGAACGCTCATTGTGGGTGCTCCTGGTCGGTCATACGCACGCGGACGATATCCGATCGCGTGCTCAATCCCAACCCTTCCCACGTTCAATTCGAGGCAACCAGGCGGCCGATCGGCCGAGATACGAACATGACCCTGCCCCGACGTGTGCTCCCCAATCGAACGTACCTGATAACGCGCCGGTGCCTCGGCAGGCGATTCCTTCTTCGTCCCGACCGTGGGCTCAACAACGCCTTCGTGTATTGCCTGGCGCTCGCGGCGAGAAAATACGACATCTCCGTGCACGCCTTATGCGCGATGAGCAATCACTACCATCTCGTCATCACCGACACACACGGGGTGCTTCCGGACTTCATGGCCTGGCTTAATCGACATCTAGCGATGTGCGTCAAGCGACTTCGCCGTTGGGACGAGGTGGTCTGGGAGCCAAACGTGGCATACAGCGCGGTCGAGCTCGTGGGTGCGTCGGAGGTGCTCGACAAGGTGGCATATGTACTACTCAATCCGGTGAGCGCTGCGCTTGTGCGCTCTCCGGAGCGATGGCCTGGTGCGGTGAGCACGCTGGACGTGTTGCGTCAGGGCACCTTGGGAACCGTCCACCCCGGAATCTGGTTCAAGGACGACGTACCGAAGAATCTGAGTCTTCCGCTGAGCTTACCCCCGTGCTTCTCAGGTGTCCTCGAATATCACGAAGCGCTTGGGGCGTTGGTGCGGCTCCGCCTTACTCAAGCTCGAGCCGAGCTGCGGCGACAAGGCCGATCCTGCCTCGGTCGTGCGCGCGTGCGTAAGACCGCGGTGAGTGACCAGCCCGCGACCAAGAAGCAGCGCTTCGGCCTCAATCCGACCTTCTCCGCGCTGACGCGAGATGCGTGGCGCAGCGCGGTGCAGCGCCTGCGCGCCTTCCGTCTCGCCTACCGCGTCGCGTACGAGGCCTGGCGAACCGGAGATCGCACCGTCGCGTTTCCCGCGGGCACCTGGTGGGTTGTTCGGTACGCCGGAGCGGCGGCAGCCAAGTAGTCGGCCCGCACTTCAACTCAGTTCGCGAGCGCCCGTGGTGCCGAGGACTCTAGCGCACAAGTGCGCTCGCGCGGTCACGCCCCCGTGCCAGCAAAGCGTCGCACCCGCAATCTCCGCGACTGAACACATCTCCCTGCGAGTGCAAGCGGCCAACTCGAATCAAAACGGAAGCGCGTCAATCGCGTGGAGGAGAGGGTCTCGGAAGCTCATGAAAGGTCAACCTGGGAAGGCTCATCATTGCATGCGCATGGGGCTTCGGAAATCACCTTTTTGCGATTCGGAAACCCATCGGAAAGACTTGGTCGCTAGACCTAGTTTGGCTCCTCAGCCAACAACAGCGAATGTGTGCAAGCGAACTGGACGGCGGTGGCGTCGGTCTGAAAGACAGCAGCCCGAAGATTAAACGGGCATCTCTATGGGCTGCTGCGAGGGAATTAGATCGGCGCCACCGTCGTCCGCCTCCTGCGGATGCGACGACTTCTCTGCGTCAGCTCCATCCATTTTGTCTAGCTCTTGACCAAATAAATCTAGACAACATGTAGGTGTTCGACGGAGGGCCGTGCGGCCCTGGGAACGCGCCTCCGTGCAGTTGAACCCTTTGGAGGAAGCTAACTATGCGAACACACTCAATTCTAGGCCTCTCGCTCGCTCTTACCCTTCTGGCCGGGTGCTCGAAGGGCCTACCGGAGCAGACAACCACCGCGGCCAAATCGACCGCAATCCACGAAACCGGAGGGCCCGACATCGTGACCGTTGCGGCCGCCGCCGGCGATTTCACCACCCTCGTTGCGGCGCTCAAGGCCGCAGAGCTGATTGAGACGCTGAGGGGCGATGGGCCGTTCACGGTTTTCGCGCCGACCGATGCGGCATTTGCGAAACTGCCCGCGGGCACCGTGGAGACTCTCTTGCGCCCTGAGAACAAGGAAAAGCTGGTTGCGATACTAACGTATCATGTGGTCGCCGGCGAGCTCCTCGCTACGGAGGTCGTCAAGCTTACCTCGGCCGATACGGTCGAAGGCGAGGCCGTCCGGATAACGGCTGACGGTGCGGGCGTGCGCATAAACGATGCCAACATCATCGCAACGGATGTCATGGCCACCAATGGCGTCATCCACGTCATCGACTCCGTCCTGATTCCCTCTTCTTAGTAGCCTCCGAGCCACTCGCATCCCGGGCGCGAACGGGATCGGTGCTTTCCGTGCCAGCACGGGACCATTTGCCCCGATGCCGACGCGCGCTAGGAACGTCGCTTCCCAGGTTAGGAAGCATCAGGAACGGTTTTCCCAGGTTGAGCACATTGGAGCACATTGGGTTGAGCACATTGCCCTAAAGACGACTGGGCGTCCGGGGCCGCAGGTATGACAGGCAGAAGAAAATCGCTGGCGATCGCTGGGGGCGCGGTGCTTCTGGCCGTACTCGCCCTCGGGGGTGTGAAGGCCGTGCAAATCCGCGCGATGATCGCCGCGGGGGAAGCCTATGTGCCTCCGGCACAAGCGGTGACAACCGCCGAGGTACGCGAAGTTCAATGGCAATCGGAGCTGACGGCGGTGGGCTCATCGGTCGCGGTGCAAGGAGTCACCATCTCGAGCGAGGTTCCCGGCACCGTCAAGACTATTGCGTTCGAGTCAGGGGAGATGGTCAAGAAGGGTGACCTCCTGGTGCGACTCGATACCTCGATCGAGGCGGCAGAGCTGGCCTCGGCCAACGCGAGCGCTCGATTGGCTGGCCTCGATCTGGACCGGATGAAGAAGCTGCGCGCCGCGGGCGCGGGCAGTGAGGCCGATCTGGATGCCGCAGCTGCACGTGCGGCCCAAACGTCGGCGGCCGTGAACAATGTGCAAGCCGTCATCGCGAAGAAAACGATTCGGGCTCCTTTCTCGGGTCGTCTCGGGATTCGCCACATTGATCTGGGCCAAGTCTTGCAACCCGGCACCCCAATCGTTTCGCTTCAGTCGTCCGATCCCATATACGTCGAGTTCTCACTGCCTCAGCAGGCGCTCTCGCGGGTCGAAGCGGGAAACCCGGTCGCGGTAGTTACCGACGCGTTCCCCGATCGGACCTGGTCGGGCAAAGTCGACGTCGTCGATGCGACCATCGACACGGGCACGCGAAATATCACCGTGCGTGCACTGGTCGACAACCCCGACGCGAAGCTCCGGCCGGGCATGTTCGTCGACGTGAAAGTGCTCCGCCCGGAGACGCGGACGTTTCTCGCGATTCCGGCAAGCGCTGTACTCTTCGCGCCGTACGGCGATTCCGTATACGTCACGAAGGAGGAGCAGACTGACTCCGGTGAAACTCGATTGGTGGTCGACCAGGTTTTCGTTCGCCTCGGCGAGCGTCGCGGAGACCTGGTTGCGGTTACGTCCGGCTTGAGCCCCGGCGACACCGTCGTTTCGACAGGGGCGTTCAAGCTCCAGAAGGGAATGACGGTGATCGTTCGCAACGATCTCGCGCCCGAGGTGAGCACCAACCCCAACCCGCCCAACGAGTAGTCGCTGGAGATGCTACCGTGAAGCTCACCGACCTTTTCATTCGTCGTCCGGTCATCGCCATAGTCGTCAACCTCGTCATCGTGATCGCCGGCCTCCAGGCGATTCGTACGCTCACCGTCAGACAGTATCCTCGAAGCGAAAACGCCGCGATAACCATCACCACCGCGTATATCGGTGCCAATGCCGAGCTTGTACGCGGCTTCATCACGACCCCACTCGAACGGGCCATCGCTGCGGCCGATGGAATCGACTACATTGCGTCTGAAAGCCGTCAGAACGTTTCGATCATCCGTGCAAATCTGGATCTCAACTACGATGCGGTGCGCGCGCTTTCCGAGATCAGCGCGAAGGTCGACCAGGTCCGCGGAGATCTGCCGCCGGAAGCAGAGATCCCGATTCTCGACATCGTGTCGGTCGATAGCCAATTCGCCTCCGCGTACCTGAGCTTCTCCTCGGATTTTCTCGAGCAGAACGAAATCACCGACTATTTGGTCCGCGTCGTGCAACCGCGCTTGTCGGCGGTGGATGGGGTGCAGCGCGCCGAGATCCTGGGCGCGCGAACGTTCGCCATGCGCGTCTGGCTAAGTCCCGAAAGGATGGCGGCCCACAAGATCGGGCCGGCGCAGGTACGCCGCGCCCTGGCAGCTAACAACTATTTGGCGGCGGTTGGACAAACCAAGGGGTCCCTCATCCAGGTCAATCTCACTACGAACACGGACTTGGAGTCGGTCGAGGAGTTCAAGCAACTGGTCGTCCGCGAGGAGAACGGCGTCATCGTCCGGCTGGAGGACATCGCCGACGTGGCCCTTGGCGCGGTGAGCTACGATGAGCGCGTCAACTTTACCGGCCAGACGGCTGTCTTCATCGGGGTCTGGGCGTTGCCCAACAGCAACGCCCTGGACGTGATCGAGAGCGTGCGTGCCGAGCTAACGACGATCAAGGACGACCTGCCGGAGCAGCTCCGCGCCGAGATTGCCTACGATGCCACGGAGTACATTCGAAGCGCGATTCGCGAAGTCATCACGACGTTGAGCGAGACGCTAGCGATCGTGATCGTCGTCATCTTCCTGTTCTTGGGCTCGCTCCGGTCGGTGATCGTGCCCGTGGTCGCGATCCCGGTCTCGTTGATCGGCGCCGTGTTCCTGATGCAGCTCTTCGGCTTTACCATCAATCTTCTGACTCTGCTTGCGATCGTCTTGTCGGTGGGCTTGGTCGTGGACGACGCCATCGTGATGGTCGAAAACGTCGAGCGCCACCTGCGCGAGGGGATGACGCGCCATGAGGCCGCCGTGCGCGGTGCGCGCGAGCTCGTTGGGCCCATCATCGCCATGACGATTACGCTCGCCGCAGTCTACACGCCAATCGCTTTTCAAGGCGGATTGACCGGGGCCCTCTTTCGTGAGTTCGCGCTCACCCTGGCCGGCGCGGTTCTGATTTCAGGAATCGTCGCGCTCACGCTATCCCCGGTGATGTCGGCGCGATTCTTGCCCGAGGAGCGAAGCGAAGCGGGGCTCAGCGCGCGAATTGATCGCGGTTTTGCCCGCCTCAAGAGCATCTACCTGCGTGTTCTCGATGTGACCTTGGGCGCCCGCCCCGCAATCTACTTCGCGTGGGCGGCACTCAGCCTGCTGGCCGTGGTGATGTTCGTGATGTCCCCCCGAGAGCTAGCGCCCAACGAAGACCAGGGTGTGATTTTCGGCATCGTCAATACCCCGGCCAACTCGACCATCCGCCAGCTGTCGCCCTCGGTAGAGGCCGTGAACGAGATGGCCATGAGCTTCCCTGAGACGGAGTTCACGTTTCAGATCACGTCCCCGGCCGGTGGATTCTGGGGCATGGGTCTCAAGCCCTGGGACCTGCGTAAGCGCTCGGCGTTCGAGTTGATGCCTGAAGTGGGCCAGAAGGTGGGCGAGATTCCCGGCATCGAGACCTTCCCAGTGCTACCGCCGGCCCTACCTGGCGGCGGCGAGTTTCCCGTCGAGTTCGTCGTTGCATCGACCGCTGAACCGAGCGACATCTTGAAGCTCGTTCAAGAGCTCCAGCAGAAGGCGACGACGAGCGGACTGTTCGCGTTTCCACCACTCATCGACGTCAAGATCGACCAACCGGAAACCGAGATCGTGTTGAATCGCGACAAGGTTGCCGAGCTCGGGCTCAGCTTGCAGGCCGTTGGGGAAGAGCTGGGGTCTGCCATTGGCGGCGACTACGTCAACCGGTTCAGCATCGCGGGTCGTAGCTACAAGGTGATTCCGCAGCTCGAACGCTCAGCGCGCCTCAATGCGGACCAACTGCAGGACATCTACGTCACGACCCCGGACGGCAGGCTCATCGCCCTCAGCACCGTCGCCAACGTCCGTGATCGCGTGGTGCCGCGCTCCCTCAATCGTTTTCAGCAGCTGAACTCGGTCAAGTTGAGCGGCGTGGCCATCCGCCCGCTCGATGAAGCCCTTTCGTACTTGGAAAAGGAGTCCGAAGCGATTCTGCCGCGTGGATACGCCATCGACTACACGGGCGAATCTCGACAGCTCCGGAAGGAGGGAAACAAGTTCGTCCCGGCCTTTGCGCTGGCGGTGGTCCTGATCTTCTTGGTGCTCGCAGCGCAGTTCAACAGCTTCCGCGATCCACTGGTGATCTTGGGTGGCTCCGTCCCGCTTGCCATGTTCGGAGCCTCGATCTTCACCTTCTTGAAGATGCCAGACCCGAACACGCCGTTTTGGACCGATGGATGGACCACCACCCTGAACGTGTATTCGCAAGTGGGGCTGGTCACCCTCATCGGACTGGTTTCCAAGAACGGAATCCTCATCGTCGAGTTCGCCAACGAGCTCCAACGTGAAGGTCAGGCCAAGCTTCAGGCGGTCCGGAACGCGGCTGCGGTGCGACTTCGGCCCGTGCTGATGACGACTACGGCAACCGTCTTCGGCCATTTTCCGCTGACCCTCGTGACGGGACCGGGCGCCGAAGCACGCAACAGCATCGGCTTGGTCCTCGTGGGTGGCATGGCGATTGGAACGGTGTTCACCCTCTTCTTCGTGCCTTCTATTTACATGCTCTTCGCCCGGGACCAGGGGTCGGTTGTCACCAACCAACACCATGACCCGGCGACCGGCCCAGCTCCTGTCGCAGAGCCTCAGCCTGCGACTTGAGCATCGGCCGTGTGCCAGACTTCAAGGGGTTGATGGTGTGCTCGCCCGCGCGAAGCGTGGTCCGAACCGATTGCAAACACGCAACGCCCGTCCATGACCGCGTCGTTCATCTGAGCGCATCGATGACGAGGCGTGCCGTTTCGCGCCCGGAATGCTGCTG
>JBAVOF010000538.1:0-13431 GCA_049691835.1 Polyangiales bacterium | reverse complement strand
GAGCGCACCCGCAGTGGCCGCCAAGGAGCCGGAACCGGCGCCGCAGACCGCGCCCAAGCCCGAGGCTGCGGCCGCACCGCCCCAGGCAGCAAAGCCGGTCATCAGGAAGCTCCAGGTGGTCTCCCGTCCGACTGGTGCCTTCGTCACCGTGGACGGCAAGGGCGTGGGGCGCACGCCCCTCGAAATCGAGTACCAGACTGGGACCGAGCTCTCGCTTTTCGCGAAGGCACGGGGTTACCTGGGTCGCCGGCAGCAAATCACCGTCGAGCCGGAGCAGGCGACCGTAGAGTTGGTGCTCGCGCCGCTGAGCTACGTGGTGCAGGTGACGAGCAATCCGGCGGGCGCCAGAGCCAGCGCAGTTGGGGGCGGGGAAATCATCACCCCTGGCGAGCTGCACTTCAAGTCGATGCCGGCGTCTCGTCAGATCGTGGTCTCGATGGATGGCTACAAGACCAGCACCATGTCCATCACACGGGCGGAGTTCGTCGAAGAGACGCGCCGTATGTCGGCTACGATCAATGTGATCCTTCAGAAGGAGGGCGCCGCAAAGCCCGCGCCGGATGCAAAAACCGTAACCAATGCGCCGGCTGAGGTGACGTCTCCGGCTGAGGCGACACGAGCTGCAGAGGTGACCCCGCCTGCTGTGGCGAAGGCCCAAGAGGCCAAGGCCCAGGAACCGGTCGAGCCCGCCGCACCGCGAGCTCCTCGCGAGGTGAAGGCCGAGTCAGAGCCGACGGTGGCGCCGAAACCTGTCGAAGCCGCTCCCGCTCCTAGCGGGCCATCCGCCGTCGACGAGCCGTAGGCCGTCGATACAGCGCACGAACGCAGACCAGGCCGGCCAAGAAGCCGCCGATGTGTGCGAACCAGGCGACGCCCCCCCCGCCCTCGGC
This sequence comes from Polyangiales bacterium, assembly GCA_049691835.1. Taxonomy (GTDB): domain Bacteria; phylum Myxococcota_A; class Polyangia; order Polyangiales; family Houyiibacteriaceae; genus SG8-38. The sequence continues at coordinate 12,541 of JBAVOF010000538.1, read as the reverse complement.
GATCATGCCCAGCGCCAGGTATCCCTGTACGAGTTGCAGGACGAACCAAAGCACGATGAAAATCGTGGCTGGCAGCTCCATGAAGTGGATGAAGATGAAGATCGGGATCAGGGTCACCACGCGTGCGTGAGGAAACAGGGTCATGTACCCAGCGAGCACGCCAGAGATAGCACCGGAGGCCCCGATCATCGGCACCATGCTGTTCGGATCGACCACGATTTGGCCAGCGACCGCACCAAGCCCGCAAAGCATGTAGAAGAGCAGAAACCGACCTCGACCGAGCACGTCTTCCACGTTGTCACCGAACACGTGCAGGAAGAGCATGTTGCTGCCGAGATGCAGCAAATTGCCATGGAGGAACAAGCTAGTGAACGGCGTAACCCAGCTACCCATCGCACCTCCGTCGATGCGGGCGGTGGTCCAACCCCCATGCATGATCACGTCTGGGATCACTCCGAAACGCATCACGGTGGCCTCGGCCTCGGGCTCGCCCAGACTGAGCGTTGCCATGAACACCAAGACATTCGCGCCGATCAGGGCCCAGGTGACCAGCGGCGTGCGGTGCGTGTGGTTCAGGTCGCGGATCGGGATCACCATCGAGCGTCTATAGCGCGTCGCCAAGGCAGCGGCAGCGCCCCGTGCTAGAGCAAGCCAATGGACGCGGGTCACCTGCTAGGGCCAACGGGACCCTTCGCGCGTGGCGTTTCGGGCTACGAGCATCGCCCGGGTCAGATCCGAATGGCGCGCGCAGTGCAGGATGCGTTGGAGCACGATGGGGTTCTGCTGATCGAGGCGGGCACGGGCACTGGCAAGAGCTGGGCTTACTTGATTCCCGCAGCTTTGAGCGGACGCCGCGTATTGGTCTCCACCGGAACCCGTGCATTGCAGGACCAGATCATGGAGAACGACCTGCCAGCGCTCGAGCGTCACCTGGGCCGCGAGATCGACGCTGCCAGCGTGAAGGGCTTGAGCAACTACCTCTGCCGCCGCCGATTTCACGAGCTCTCGGGCAGCGCGGAGGCCGCGCAACCGCGGTTTGCGCAGCTATTGCCCAGACTTCGCAGCTGGGCCGAGACGAGTGACTCTGGCGATCGCGGTACGCTCGCCTCAATCGCGGAAGAAGACCCGATCTGGTCGCGCATCGTGAGCGGATCGGACACGCGAATCGGAGCCCGCTGCCACTACTATGATGATTGCTTCGTCACGCGCGTGCGCCGGCGCGCAGAAAGTGCCCAGCTCGTCGTCGTCAATCATCACCTATTCTTCGCAGATCTGGCACTTCGTGACACGGGTTTCGCTTCGGTCTTACCGGACTACGACGCCGTCATATTCGATGAGGCGCACCAGATTGAGGACACCGCGACGCTCTTCTTCGGTTCGCGCCTGTCGACGGCCATGCTCGAACGGCTCGTCCGTGATGCCAGAGCCGCGCTCGGTAGCAAGCAGGGCGACACGGCGCACGACACGCGTCTTCTCGATGGGCTGCTTCAGCAATCCTCCAACTTCTTCGCCGAACTTCCCGGCGATGCCAGCGGTGCTCGTGTATCGCTGCCGGCGGAGGCAATTCCGAAGGACGCCCTCTTTGCATTGGACAACGTGCTTGCGGAGTTGGGCGCGTCATGTCGTAACCTGAAGCCTCCGCGAGAGAACGTGTTGCAAATCGCAAGGCGAACGGACCAGCTACGAAACGCACTCGGGTCGCTCGAAGCGCCGGGGCAGGTGAGTTGGTCACAAGGCGGCGGACGTAGCCCGTCCGTTGGCTCGAGCCCGATCGACGTCGGCCCGCTCTTGCGTGAGCGCCTGCACGAGCGCGTCCCTTGCGTCGTCTTCACGAGCGCGACGTTGACCACCGGCGGCGACTTTGCGTTTTTCAAGCAACGCCTCGGGATCGATAGAGAGGTCAGCGAAGAAGTCGTCGAGTCACCGTTTCGCTACGAGGAGCAGGCGGCACTCTATGCGCCGGGTCACCTGCCCGATCCTCGAGCCTCGGACTTTGTCGACGCAGCCAGTCGCGAGATTATCGAGCTGATTCGAATGTCGCAGGGGGGTGCTTTCGTTCTTTCCACCTCGCTCCGAATGATGAAAGCGCTCTCGAAGCGAGTGGGCGACGAGCTCGAGCAGGACTGGTTCGTTCAAGGAGATGCTCCAAAACAAACTCTGCTCGACCGGTTTCGTGACCAGGGCAACGCCGTCTTGTTCGCGACCGCTAGTTTTTGGGAGGGGGTGGACGTGCCCGGGTCGGCGCTTCGGCTCGTGGTGATCGACAAGCTTCCGTTCGACGTTCCAAGCGATCCGGTCGTCGCGGCGCGCTGCGAACGCCTGGATGAGGCTGGGGAGTCTTCGTTCATGCGCTACCTGGTTCCGGCCGCGGCGCTTGCGTTGAAGCAGGGGTTCGGCCGATTGATCCGAACCACCCGAGACCATGGCGTCGTTGCCATCCTGGATTCAAGAATTCGCCGAAAAGGCTACGGAAAAGTCTTTCTCCGGAGCCTCCCACCAGCACGGGTATGCGATACCCTCGACGAAGTCCGGGAGTTCTTGATCTCCACGAGCCGACATCCCACCATGTCCTCGCCGTCCGCGCCGCAAGAAAAGGAGGCCACGTGACCCAAGCTGTCGCCCATACATCAGGCTCCGCCGCCATTCCCGAGGCGGAGCACCGGATTGAGCCCACCTCGCAGTCGAGGCTAGACGAATCCCTAGCCATTCTCGAAGACCACAGGCAAGAGTGGGCCGCTCTCGACATCGAAGAACGGATCGAGATCCTCCAGCAGCTTCGCGACGGAGTCGTCGAGGCGGCTGAGCGCTGGGTACAGGTGTCCATGGAGGCCAAAGGCATGACCATTGGAAGTGCCGAAGAGGCCGAGGAGTGGCTGGCGGGCCCGTCGGCCGTGATCAAGAACATCGCGCTCTTGATCGCTTCGCTCGAGGACATTCAGGAGTATGGGGTGCCCCAACTTCCCAAACCTGCGTACGCGCGGCCCGACGGGCAGGTCGTCGCGCCGGTGTTCCCGTCGGACGGCTGGGATGGCATGCTGTTTCAGGGTTTCACGGTCGAGGTCTGGATGCAGCCCGGTGTCTCACTCGACAACCTTCGCGAAAACCAAGCGGCGTTCTATCGGCAGAAGTCGCCGAAGGGAAAGCTCGCGCTGGTGCTTGGCGCCGGTAACGTTTCTTCGATCGGGCCAATGGATGCGCTCTACAAGCTCTTCGCAGAGGGCCAGGTCGTAATCTTGAAGATGAATCCGGTGAATGAATACCTGGGTCCGATCATCGACGAGGCATTCGCGTCGCTCCGTGAGCGCGGCTTTTTTCGGATCGTGTACGGCGGCGCAGCAGAAGGTGACTACCTCTGCAATCATCGTCTGGTCGAGGAAATTCACATCACCGGATCGGACAAGACACACGATGCCATCGTCTTCGGCATCGGCGAAGAGGGCGCGCGCCGCAAGGCACAGGGTCAGCCACGTAACACCAAGCATCTCACCTGTGAGCTGGGGAACGTGAGTCCCGTGATCATCGTACCCGGACCCTGGTCACAGAGCGATCTGGACTTCCATGGAGTCAACATCGCATCGTCTCTGTGCAACAATGCAGGCTTCAACTGTTCTGCGACCCGGGTCGTAGTGCAGCATGAGCAGTGGCCTCAGCGCGAGGCGCTACTGGCATCGATTCGGAACGCGCTGCGAAACGCGGAAGACCGCAAACCCTACTATCCGGGCGCGGAAGCAAGGCAGAAGACGTTTATCGAGCATCATCCTGATGCCGATCAGTTCGGCACGAAGGGTGCCGGGCGCGTTCCATGGACTTTGATCCACCATCTCGATCCCTCGGACACCGACGAAATCTGCTTCAATACCGAGTCCTGGTGCGGGCAGATGAGTGAAGTCGCGTTGCCCGCGAGCTCGGTCGTCGACTACATCGATCAGGCGGTGGATTTCTGTAACGGGCGGGTCTGGGGAACTCTCAATGCCAGCATTTTCGTTCATCCGAAATCCATGAAGGACCCCGCCGTTGCCAAGGCGGTAGAGCGAGCGATCGCCAATCTTCGGTATGGAAGCATCGCGGTGAATCACTGGGCCGGACTCAACTACGCGATGGTGACACCGACCTGGGGCGCGTTTCCAGGCCATCCAACCGGGGATATCCGCTCGGGGCGTGATGTCGTGCACAACACATACCTCTTCGACAAGCCGCAAAAGTCGGTGCTCCGCGGTCCGTTTCGGGTTTGGCCCAGGCCTGCTTGGTTCATCGATAACCGGCACGCCGCTGCCGTCGGTCGAAAGATCACCTACTTCAATGCGGACCCTTCGCTCACCAGGCTTCCGGGCATCCTCTGGTCGAGCTTCTTCGGCTAGGTGCTCTTGCGGGCCGAGACCGCTTCGTAGGTCTTCTCGGGCTGTGCCTCGAACGACACTGCGAGGCCTACGCGTTGCCATCCGGGCTCCTGAAGCTGCCCAAACGGGTTGCGGGTCCCGTCGAAACCCGCCCGCTGATCGACCACGTGCTCGAAACCGGCTTCGATCAAGACCTGCGCAGCGCGCAGCGAGCGCCCACCCATCTTACAACCGACCACCAACTTGGCATTCTTCGGGAAGCTAGCCACGATAACCGAAACGAACTCCGGGTTCGGGCGCATGCCGGACGGGGTCGCATGCATCAAAGGAACATTGTAGGCGCCAGCCGGATGCCCGGCCTCGAACTCCGGGATCGAACGCACGTCGATGTAGACGTACCCTTCCTCATCCACGAGCGCCGCCGCCTCGACCGGCGAAACCCTCTTCACACTCATGGGGTAGATCTAGAGACCTGCGAAACGGGGCGCAAGCCCAGGTCCTAGTGGCCTGCGTCCCTCAGGAACAGATTCTCGAGCGATTGTCTTTCGGGGATCAGCGCATCCAGCCTGGCGCCTGCCGCCGTTGAAATTCGGAGGACCTCGTCGACAGCCCTTTGCCCGTCGACTCGCAGAGTCAGGTGTCCGGTTCCCTCGTCGACCAATGTCGCGCGCGAGCTCAGGGAGTCCTTCAGCGTCTTCGATGCACCGCTCAGCCGAATCTCGACACGTCGCCCCGCCGACTCCAGCAGGTCGTGCACCTGACCTTCGGACGTGATCTCCCCGTTTTGCATGATCACTACGCGATTACAGAGGAGCTCCACGTCGCTCAGGATGTGACTGGTGAACAAGAGGGTCTTTCCGCGTTCCCGCTGCTCCAGCAGCAAGTCCCGCACCTCTTTACGTCCGATCGGATCAAGTCCGCTCATCGGCTCATCGAGCACCAAGAGCTCCGGATCGTGAAGCAGTGCCTGGGCGAGCCCAATCCGCTGCATCATGCCTTTCGAGAACTTGCCGATCGGTCGATCGACCGCATGCCGCAGACCGACCTTGTCGATCATCTCTTCGGAGCGGACCAGGCGCTTCGCCTTTGGGAGCCCGACGAGCCGCCCGCAGAGGTCCAGGAACTCGAGCGGCTTGAGGTACTGATACACGTAGGGGTTCTCGGGCATGTACCCGACGCGGCGCGCGGACTCCCTATCATCAGCCGAGCGCCCAAAGATACGGATTTCACCCTTTGTCGGGAAAATCAGTCGCAAAATCGCCTTGATCGTGGTCGTTTTCCCCGCCCCGTTTGGACCCAGCAGACCGAAGATTTCACCTCTTGCCACCTGGAAGCTCGTCCCGCGCACGGCCTCCACGCGCTTTCTGAAGAAGCCGATGTGGAAAACCTTCCACAGCCCCCTCACCTCCAAGACGAGATCATCGCTCATCGAGCACCCCGCGCAGCTTCCTGACCACCTCGCTGACCTCCGAGTTCTTCATCTGCGGATACAGTGGGAGCGCGATCCCCCGTGCCGCGACGTGTTCGGCGATCGGCAGCGAGGCCTTGCTTCCAGCGAAGCTTCCGAGCTTGTGGATGGCGAAGGAAAGAATCCCGGCTTCCACCTCGCGTTCTCGAAGTCTTTCGAGCACGGCGTCGCGCTCGTGTCCCTGGGGAAGAACAATGCCGAAGGTCTGGTAGTTGGAGTCTGCGCCGGCCGGCGTCCTCTGCACGTCGACTTCGACCTCGCCCTCGAGGGCCTTGCGGTATAGCGCGGCAAGCTCACGCCTGCGGGACACGATCTCGTCGAGCCGCCGTAGCTGAACGAGCCCCAGGGCAGCGGCGATTTCCGTCATTCGGTAGTTCCCTGCGGCGACCACGAAGACACCTCGAAGCTGCCCGTGGTTACGAAGCATTCGGAGCTTCTCGGCGATCTCGTCGTCATCGGTGAGGCACATTCCGCCCTCACCGGTGGTCAGGACTTTGCGCGGATGAAAGCTCAAACAAGACACCTTGCCCAGGCTGCCACAGGGCCCGGTCGAGAAGCGACTCCCCAGTGCGCAGGCTGCATCCTCGATGATCGGTAGCGCACCAAGCGCTTCGCGGATCTGTTCCGCGCGCGCCGGGTTGCCAAATTGGTCGATCACGATTGCCGCTTTCGCGTCGTCGTTTCGCGCGGCTCCGAGCGCTTCGGCAGAGCTGTTCCACTCGTCCTTGTCGACATCGACGAACGCGACCCTCGCTCCTGCCATGCGCACCGCGTGCGCGGGGCTCGGCCAACTCAAGGCGGGGCAGAGCACCTCGTCTCCCGGGCCGATCTTCAGCACGCTGAGCGCGAGCTGCAGCGCCGCTGTCCCACTTGAAACTGCGATCGCGTGGCGGCGGCCGACCAGCGCGGCAACCGCATGCTCGAATCGCTCCACCAGAGCACCTTGCACCAACTGTCCTGATTCGAGAACGGAGGCGACGGCACGCTGCTCGTCCTCCCCGATCCATGGTTTTGTGAGGCGAATCAAAGCTGGACAATTCTACCAGCTTCGCCTCCGGAACGACCAGATTGCGGGGCTCGGCCCTCTAGCCCAGGTTATCGGGATGGACCCCGCGCTCCAGCTCGATGCCTTGGAACGAGCCTTGACGCGCCTGGGTATCCGCCTGGTCGAAGAGGAGCTCCCTGACGAGGCGTCCATCGACGGCGGACTCTGTTGGCTCGGGGGGCAGCCCGTGATCTACGTCTCGCCAACGGCTCCGCCCCGGCGCAGGGCGCAGGTGCTCGTCGAGGCGCTTCGCCGATTGCCCCATCGCGACATTTGGCTGCCCCCGGAAATCCGCCAGGTACTCGATCGCGACGATTTCTGCCACGAGGCCGCTCGACTGATAGGCTTAGAGGACGAGGAACGACGTTGAGTGGGCTTGGCTTGATACTTTCCGGAGGTGGTGCACGAGGAGCGTATGAGGTTGGCGTCCTCGAATACATCTTCAGCGAGTTCGCCGACCCGAACGGTAAGCCGCCCAAGGTCGACCTGATCTCCGGCACGAGCGTTGGCGCGGTCAATGGCGCGTTCATCGCTTCAGCGATCGGCGAGATGCCGGGCGCGCTTCGGGAGCTCGTCTCGATCTGGGCTGATCTCCAGCTGCCTCAAGTTCTGGGCTTCGGTCTTCGCCAGGCAGCTGGCCTTTACCGAGTGCTTGTCGGCGGAGGTGGCCAGGCGCGCGGTGTGTTCGACCCGGCGCCTCTCTCCGCACTCGTCGGCAGGACGGTGCGTTGGCGCCAACTCAGGCACAACATCCGCAGCGGCGCCCTTCGCGCTCTGACGGTCAGCACCACGCATGTGGGCACCGGACAGCCGGTCATCTTCGTCGACGCCGCCCCTGGGCTCGGAATTCCCAAGAGCTTGGGTCTGCATGCCCTGGTTCGCAGAGCCAAGATCGGTCAGCATCACGTCCTCGCTTCCGCAGCGATTCCCCTCATCTTCCCCCCCGTTGAAATCGGTGACGAGATTCATTGCGACGGTGGTCTCCGCCTCAATACCCCGATGGGACCGTCGGTTCATCTCGGCATGAACCGGCTATTGGTCGTCGGACTGTCCACTCCGCATCCTGGAGGTAGCCGCGCCGTCAAGGATGGCAAGTACCCGGGCGCACCTTACATGCTCGGCAAAGTCCTCAACGCGTTCCTCCTCGATCACGTCAACACCGACCTTCTCGAAGTGCAGCGCATCAACGACTTCCTGCACGACGGCATCCGCGCCTACGGACCGGACTTCCTCGACCGCATCAACGAGGCAGCCAAATCGCGAGGCGCGCTCGCGCAGCGACGCTTGCTCAACTCACTGGTTCTACGGCCCACCACCGACATCGGCCAGGTTGCTGCCGATTACCTGGCATCCAACCGGGTCCGGTTCGGAAAGAGCCTAGGACGCGCGTTCATCAGCATGCTCGATGTTGGCGCGGGTTCGGACGCAGATCTGGCCAGCTACCTGTTGTTCGACGGTGGCTTCGCTCAGACCCTCATCGAGATGGGCCGTCGTGATGCCCACGCAAAGCGTGCCGAGATCGAGGCGTTTCTGTTCGAAGACCCAGATACCATCCTCTCTCCAGCGCCCACTGTGGAGACGCTGGCACATTCGGCGTCCAAGCCACAGGAATAGCAATAGCTTCCCCCGACGACGAGGCTGTGGAAGAATAGTGGAAACCTGACCGACAGGTCAGTACGACTGTAATATTTTACCCATAACGTTGGGTGTGGTAGGCTCCAACAGTGGCTCAACCTAGCGTCGCGCACATCTCGGAAAACGCGACCCATTTATCCCGCCGTCTCGTACAGAACGTCGGGCTCGTCGTTCGCGGCAAAGAAGACGTCATCAAGTTGGCCGTCGTCTCCCTCTTGGCGCGCGGACATCTGCTGCTCGAGGATGTGCCTGGCGTGGGCAAGACCACCCTGGCGCGGGCCTTGGCCGCCTCGGTCGGTGTTTCGTTTCGTCGGCTGCAGTGCACTTCGGACTTGATGCCCACCGATGTCCTCGGTGGCAACGTCTTCAACCAATCGAAGAGCACGTTCGAGTTTCGACCCGGTCCGATCTTCACTCAGGTTCTGCTCGCCGACGAAGTCAATCGAACCACGCCGAAGACACAGAGTGCGCTCCTCGAGGCAATGGACGAGCGCCAGGTTTCAATCGATGGCGAAACCCACATGCTCGAAGAGCCGTTCTTCGTCGTCGCCACACAGAACCCACAGGAGTTCTACGGAACCTACCCTCTTCCCGAATCTCAGCTCGACCGGTTCCTCGTACGCCTCAGCATCGGCTACCCGCCGCCTGGCGTCGAGCGAGAGGTGCTCACTCGGCGCGGTACGGATCCGGTACAGCAACTCGACGCGATCATGAGCGGGAGCGAGCTTCGACACGTGCAGCAGGCGGTCGATTCAGTGCGGGTCGACGATGCAGTGCTCGATTACCTGCATCGGATCGTGATTGCCACGCGAAACACGCCTCTCCTGTCAGTCGGCGTCTCCACTCGTGGCGCCCTAGGGCTGGAACGCGCGGTGCGGGCGAGAGCGCTCGTCGAGGGCCGTTCGTTCGTGCTGCCGGACGATATCAAAGCGCTTGCGGGCCCCGTCTTGGCGCATCGCGTGAAGTTGAGCGGGGGAGCTGGTGGCGGCGCCATCCGCGATGACGCACAGCGAGTCATCCGTGAGCTCCTCACCATCGTCGCGGTCCCCCTGTAGCCGGTCCGGTCCATGCGGGTCTTTCGACGAAGGCGGAGCAGGCGGCAGTTTCGACTCACGCGTGAGGGACGCGCGTTTCTTTTCGTGACTCTCGGCGTCGGGCTTGCGGCGGTCAACACGGCGAACAACCTTCTCTACTTGGTACTCGGCCTCTTGCTGAGTCTCTTGCTGGTAAGCGGTGTTCTCAGCGACCTTGCGCTCTGGAAGCTGCAGATCAAGCGCATTCTCCCGACCCGACTGTTTGCCGGCACACGCGCACTGGTCGATGTGACCGCAATCAACGAGAAGCGTTGGCTTTCCAGCGTCTCCGTCGAGGCGATCGAAGAGCTGGAGGGCGTCGAGACCAAGCCTGTACGGTTCCTTCGCGTCGCGCCTGGGGGTTCCGAGGTCGCGAGCTACGGGTTCGAGGCGAAGCGGCGAGGTATCGTGGAGCTGGGCACGATGAGGGTCATCACCCGCTATCCGTTCGGCCTGATCGAAAAAGGCTACACGACCTTCTTGCCGGACGAGGTCGTCGTCTTTCCACGGCTGCTCGACCAGATCGCGGCGCCCGCCGTTCGACCGATGCCCGGCGATACAGCGCCGATGCACCGAACGGGCCGGGGCAGCGAGTTTGCCGGCAGCGTGCGCTTCTTCAGAGAGGGAGACGAGGCTAGGGATATTCATTGGAAACGTACTGCAAGCCGTGGCGATCTCGTCGTTCGCGAGCATGAGCAGGATTCGAGCGCTCTGGTGACCTTGACGGTCGACAACCTGCTCCCATCCGCCGCCGTCGATGAAGCGCAGTGGCATGAACGTTTCGAAACTTCGATCTCCGAGGTGGCGACCGTGGCCTCCGCCTACCTCGCTCAGGGCGTTTCGGTTCAAGTCAAGAGTAGCGACGGGGCTTCGCCCCTGGTGCTTGGAGGCACGGCGCCAGATCCGATTTGGAGGTATCTGGCGCTACTCGAGCCCGTCCGGGCCGAGGTAGCCGGACGGGACCGCAAGCACAGCAGGCGGGCCGCATGAGGTTTGCCTTCGCGCACAAGCTCGTCAGCTACATCTTCGCAGGGCTCGGCTTGGGCGCACTGATGCTCGGGGCGACGTTCAGCCTCGGCGAGTCGATGGTGGTGGTCTTGGCATTCGTCGGTAGTTGGTTCGCGGAGCCGCCGCTGCTCGACCGCCCAGGCTACTCTCGTTTTTGGAACACCACGGCGGTCATTCTTCTCTTCGTTCAGATCGCTCGCGCTTTTGCGGGGGAGGCTGTGCTGAGCGTCGGCGTGGAATACGCCGCCTTCTTGCAGATCTCCCGGCTTTCGCATCGGAAGACGTCCGCCGACTACCAGCAGATCGCCATTCTGGGCTTCCTCCATTTGATCGCCGGAACCGTGCTTTCAGCCGGTCTCGACTATGCTCTTGTCTTCTTGGGTTTCGTCGTCGTGATGCCATGGATGCTCGCGCTCACTCACCTTCGAAGAGAGCTCGAAACCCAGCATGGCGCCGGCAGCCCCGCGTTTCTTGCTCAGCTCGGAAGCAGACAGGTGGCTACCCCCGCGTTCTTCGGGGGCACGACGCTGCTAGCGGTCCCGCTCTTCGTCCTCACGGCAGCCATGTTCTTCGCGTTTCCGCGCGTCGGGTTTGGGCTTCTCGCAGGGCTCGGAGCGCATACCCAGTCGGTTGCCGGCTTCGGCGATGATGTCGAGCTTGGAGGTTTCGGCACGATCCGGGACGACCCCAGAGTCGTCATGCGGGTCAAGCTGAAGAGCAGGCCAGACCCCGCGCCGCAGTCCATCGCGCTGCGCCTCCGAGGTACCTCGTTCGACCGCTACAGCAATGGTCGTTGGTCGCGAACGCAAGTCGCTGCCACCGAGATGCAGCGCCACCAGGACGAGTACGTCATCTTTCGTCCGCCGGAGGCCGAGGACATTGAGTACGAGATCATTCTCGACCCGATGGACGAGGCGGTGCTCTTCTTGCCGGAGGGGACCGTGGCTTTGCAGGTACCGCCCAGCGTGCAATCGGGTCGTGAGCGTTTCCGACGCATCGTGTACGCGCCGGGTCTGGACATCCGTTATCGAGGTCGGCTCGACGGTCCACTGACGTACAAAGCTTTCGTGACACCGAAACGCCGCGGGTTTCCAGAGCGAAGTCCAAAGTCGCTCCGCAAGCGCTATCTAGAGCTTCCGGCCGGCTACGAGCGCGTCGCATCGATGGCGCAGGACCTGGTGCGTGGGGTATCCAACCCCTATGCCCAGGCGCAGCGAGTGGAACGATACCTGCGTGGCGGGGGCGATTTCCGGTACACGCTCGAGCAACCAGTAACCGAGGGAAAGGACCCACTTCACGTCTTCTTGTTCGAGGCTAAGGCCGGCCACTGCGAGTATTTCTCCACGGCCATGGCCATCATGATGCGGGCAATCGGGCTGCCCGCCCGCAACGTCACCGGGTTTCTGGGAGCCGACTACAACCCGTATGGCGACTACTACGCCGTGCGAAATGGACATGCGCACAGTTGGGTGGAAGTGCTCATCGACGGCCGCTGGATCACCTTCGACCCCACGCCCGCCTCGGGACAGGTGTTCGCGGCGCCCTCAGGACTCTCGGTCAAGCTTGGTCAAATCATGGACGCGATACGTGTGCGTTGGGCCGAGTACGTCGTCGAGTACAACATTCGAGACCAGGTCCGGGCGCTTCAGGGGCTTGCCGCATGGTACCGTTCGCTCCGCGGAGCACCGGGTGGTCGACGATCGACCGCGGACGGTGAGCCGGTGGACGAACACGCCTTCGGGCCGATTCCGTTCCGCCCTGATTGGCGCTGGTTCGTCGCGATCATGAGCGCCTTCGGGGTCGGGGTGCTGTTCGTCCGTTGGCGCCGCAAGCGGGTACGCCAAACCCGCGCCGGGAGGCAGCTCGACCCCGACCGGGACCGCGCGGTGCGCCTCTACCTATCACTCGAAAGCAGCCTTCGGAGCGCGGGGCACGCCCGTCCCCCTGACGTCACACCGACCGAGCACGCCGAAGC
>JBAVOF010000537.1:0-10303 GCA_049691835.1 Polyangiales bacterium | reverse complement strand
AGCGAAGCGAGCGGATTGCTCAGATCATCGAGATCGCGAAGCACAACGGGTACGACTACATCTTCGCAGGCTATGGGTTCATGGCCGAAGATGGGGAGTTCGTCCGTTCCATCGAAGATGCCGGGCTGCGCTTCATCGGTCCGTGCTCCTACACGGTTCAATCGGCCGGGTTCAAGGACGAAGCGAAGCGCACTGCGGAACGAGTCGACGTCAGTGTCACTCCGGGCGTCAACAACGCAACGGCGCGGCTCTTGCTCAGAAAACACACCGACCGTAAGGCGCTTCGCAAGCTCGCGAAGCAGCACGGTCTCGACGTGCCCGAGTTGGCAGACGACGAGCTCGAGCTGGAGACAGTGGCGGACGCGGTGCTTAGGGCTTCCTACGACGCTGGCATCGACCTCTATACCGTCGAAGAGCTTGCGACCCAGATTCAAATCGAGGTCGCTGCCATTGTCGAGAAGCACAAGGGCGTCAGAGTTCGCCTGAAGGCGATAGGCGGTGGCGGGGGGAAAGGACAGCGGATCGTGAGCTCGGCGGACCGAGCGCCAGCGATGGTTCGTGAGATCCTGGGCGAAGTGAAGGCGCTGGGCGTCGGCGACAACAAAAACATTCTGGTCGAGCTGAACATCGAGACTACACGTCACAACGAGATTCAGCTGATCGGCAACGGCGAGTGGACGATTTCACTCGGTGGCCGCGACTGTTCGCTCCAGATGCACGAGCAAAAGTTGCTCGAGGTGTCGATCACCCAAGAGACGCTTGCGGCTGCCGTGGAGCGCGAACGCGCAGCGGGAAACAAAGTCGGCGCTGCTGCAATCGAGCAAGACCTGAATATCCTCCGGCGAATGGAAGCGGAGGCCGAGCGCTTCGGTGAGGCGGTCAAGCTGGACTCCGCATCGACGTTCGAGTGCATCGTCGATGGAGCGCGGCACTACTTCATGGAAGTCAATACGCGCATTCAGGTCGAGCACCGGGTCTCCGAGCTGTGCTACGCGCTTCGGTTCCGGAACCCTGACGACGCGGTCGACTCTTTCGACGTGCACTCGATCGTCGAAGCGATGGCGTTGCTGGCCAAGCACAAAGCCAGGCTTCCGCGACCGGAGCGAGTGCAGCGCGAGGCGGCCGCAGTAGAGGCCCGTCTCAACGCCACCGATCAGGCGCTATCGCCTCACGCCGGCGGTGAGATCATGTCGTGGTCGGATCCGATCGACGGTGAAGTTCGCGACGATCAAGGGATCTGTTTCAAGAATCCCGATACCGACCTGTTCATGCGGTATAAGCTGGCTGGCGCGTATGACAGCAACATCGCTCTCCTGGTAACCACCGGCGGCGACCGCCGTGAGAGCTACGAGACTTTGCGGGAGGTCCTTCGCCGCACCGTCATTCGTGGCCCCGATCTTCAGACGAACCTGCAATTTCACTACGGGCTAGTGCACTGGTTCCTCGCCAACGGCGTGGACGCCAAGCCAACCACGCGTTTCGTGGTTCCTTACCTCACACTGGTGGGGGAGCTTCTCCAGGAGGCCAACGAGATCGACCCGGAGTATGCGTACAACCGCCTCTGTGGGCAGTACTTGCAAGCCGCGTCGGGCGACCCGGCCGCCGCCAGGGCTACGACCGACATCTCGGTGCTGAAGCAGACTCTGCTCGGGCGGCCGCTCGGCCGCCTGTTGAGACAGCCGCATCTGTTTTCGGCATGGCTCAGCTCGAACAAGAGAAACTTCGAAGTTTGGAATCGCCGCGTGACCTGGCTCAGAAATCCTCTGCTGGTGCTTTCAGACACATACCATCTGCTTCATATGGACGCCGAGGTGGATCTCCCTGCGGCGCATCGCATTTGGGAGCAGGATCAGACCGTTCTCCGCGATGGTGCAGCGTTCTACGCTGCGGTGCAGGAGCGGACTGGCGAGTTGTCCTGGCCCGAAGTCGACGCGCTTCTGAAGGCTGAAAAGCCGGCCAAGGGTTTCGACGTCAAGCAGTGGCGACAGGTCCGCGAGGCGCATCTGGGCTTTCAGCTCGGAAGCGAGCTCTACAGCTTGCTCCCGTTGATCGCGGAGAAGGTAGGCTTCTTCGATCTTCGCGTGAACGAGGACCTGAGTATCACCATTCCGGATCGACTACTCGAGCCCGAACATCAAGCGAAGATGAAGAAGATTCTCGTGCCATCGCCGGTCAACAAGGCCGACGAGATCGTCGCCGTGAGCGGCGGCATGTATTACGCGCAGGAAGCGCCCGGCATGCCTTGCTTCATTCAGGAAGGGCAACACTTCGAGATTGGCGATCCGCTCTACATCGTCGAGGTCATGAAGATGTTCAACAAGGTCTATGCGCCGTTTGCGGGAACCGTCGATAAGATCCTCGTCAACACCGACGGCACGATCGTCTCCAAAGGCCAGCCCCTCTTCAAAGTCACGCCCGACGAGATATTCATCGAACAAGATCCCGCAGAGGTGAAAGCTCGGATCGAGTCGAACACCGAGCGCTACCTAGGCGCCGTCGCTTAGCTTCGGAGCACAGAACCCTGTCCCGGTGCAGGACCCGGTTTTCTACAGGCGGTCATCGCGGACGGTTGCCAGAATCACACGATTGCGACCGGCGGATTTCGCTCGAAAAAGGGCGCGATCTGCGGTGGCCATCAGGCGCGCCTTGAAGTTGCTCGGCTGCGGTCCTTTGAGCTCGCGCAAGCCCATCAAGGTGGCGACTCCAACCGAGACCGTGATTCTCGGTAAGGTTCCACCCGACCGCATCGGGCCGGCGGTGCTCTGCGCAACATGGCTTCGAAGGTGGTTCGCGAGCGCTCTGGCGCTTTCCTTCGATGCGCGCTGCTGGACGACGACGAACTCGTCACCGCCAAATCGGAACACGTCTCCGACCCCGGCCGCCGCATCCTGTAGAGCCCTACCCGTGCGTTTCAACGCCTCGCTCCCGGCCGCGTGGCCGAGCTTGCTGTTGACACGCTTGAGGTGATCTACATCGACGAACATGAGCGCCATGTCGCGCTCGGTTCGGCGGGCGCTAGAGACCGCCCTGGTCAGCAGGCTGTTGAGCTCTCTCACGTTCCGGAGCCCAGTCAGCGGATCATGGGCGGCAAGGGCTTCCTGTCGGTGAAGCGAGGAGGTCTGGATGAGGGAGGTCGTGATGTAACGTGCCATGCCGGCGACGATTCGCGAGTCAGCATCGGAGAATCGAGCGGGTGACACGGGATTGACCAGCTGCACGATCCCGAGCGGTCTGCTCCCGTCATGCAGCGGAGCCATCAGTGCGCATCCTGTCTGGTGTGACGAACGTATGGGGAATTGTGGATCGGGCGCGGGCGCCAAACCGATGAACGGCGCGCGCATCGCGAGCGCGCGGTTTGCAAGGGCCGGATGAAGTGGAACACCGTGCTCTAGCAAGAGCTTTGCGTCGGGCCCGCAGGCTGCGACACAGCGAAGCGATTCCACGGTCTGCCCGATGAAGATAGCTCCCGCCGTCGCCCGGACGGCGAGAGCGGCTGTCCGGAGCCCTTCTTCGACGACACGGGTGACGGGCCGCGCCCGGGCGTTTGACGCGCCGGGAACGGACTCCTCGAGCTGCGACCGCCTCAAAGTGTGAACCCGCACAAGTAGATCGTAGGCAGTTCGAGCCCGACAAGCCAACCAAGTGTGCCTTTGTACTGGGTTGTAGGTAACATTCGCGCCGAGCTTGCACTAGAATAGCCATCCGGGGGTCACGTTGCCGAACGAAGACGAGCTTCTTCGACAGTATCGAAAGATGATGGTGATTCGCCGATTCGAAGAGGAGGCGGCGCGTCACTACGCCAAGGGGAACATCGGCGGCTTCTTGCATCTGTACATTGGGCAGGAGGCCATCGCCGTTGCCGCTGCGGCGGTCCTCGAGGAGCGCGACTACATCTTTCAGACGTACCGCGATCATGGCATTGCGCTTGCGCGCGGGATGTCCGCGAACGCCGCAATGGCCGAGCTTTTTGGCAAGGATACAGGCTGCTCGCGCGGGCTCGGCGGCTCCATGCACATGTTCGACGTGGATCGGGGGTTCCTCGGCGGCTGGGCGATTGTCGGTGGACATCTGGCTCTGGCGGCCGGGACCGCGTTCAAGTCCAAGTATTCGGGCGAGGATCGCGTGACCATCTGTTTCTTCGGCGAGGGCTCGACGAACATCGGAGGCTTCCACGAGGCGATGAGCCTATCTGGGCTCTGGAAGCTGCCCGTGGTTTTCGTCTGCGAGAACAATCAGTACGCGATGGGCACTCCGCTCGAGCGCACCAGCCCGCTCAAGGACTTATCGATCAAGGCGCAGGGCTACGGAATGCCGGGCGACCACCTGGAGGGACACGACGTCGAGGTCGTACAGGAGCGCCTCTCCGCAGCCGTGGCACGCGCGCGCTCGGGCGGGGGTTCGACCTTCGTCGAGATTCAGACTTATCGGTTTAGAGGGCACTCGATGAGTGATCCAGCGAAGTACCGGAGTAGGACCGAGCTCGAACAACGCAAGCAACAGGATCCCATCGTGGTCGTGCGCCAGAGGCTGCTCGAGCGAGGCGTCGCCGAGAACGTGCTCGACGACATCGATATCGAGGTCGATGAAGAAATCGACGCAGCAGTGCGCTTCGCCGAAGAGTCGCCGCCGGCGCGCGAAGACGTAATGATGAGCACCGTGCTCGCACCCGAGGACGACGCGTGAGAGAGCTACGCTACAGGGAGGCCCTTCGCGAGGCGATGCTCGAAGAGATGGAACGCGACGATCGCGTGTTCCTGATGGGCGAAGAAGTCGGGCACTATCAGGGCGCATACAAGGTGTCAGAGGGTTTGCTCGAAAAGTTCGGCGAGAGGCGCGTCGTGGACACCCCGATCGCCGAGGCTGGGTTCGCGGGCCTGGGGATCGGAGCGGCCATGGTCGGACTCCGGCCAATTGTCGAGTTCATGACTTGGAACTTCTCCTTCGTTGCCTTCGATCAGATCATCAGTAACGCCGCCAAAGTGCATCAGATGAGTGCCGGTCAGATTCAAGTGCCGATCGTATTTCGCGGGCCGAACGGTGCCGCGAAGCAAGTGGCTTCACAGCACAGTCACAGCGCTGCGCCGTTCTACACTCCGATTCCCGGACTCTACGTCGTTCAGCCAAGCACACCCCGGGATGCGAAGGGCCTACTCAAGAGCGCGATCCGGAGTAACAACCCGGTAATCTTTCTCGAGGGCGAGACCCTGTACGGAGTCAAAGGCGAGGTGCCGGATGAAGGGATTGAAGAGCTGATCCCGATCGGGCAAAGCCGCCTGGTACGGGCCGGAAGCGACTGCACGATCGTCACCTGGGGCCGCCCGTACTATACGGTGCTGGCGGCCGTCGAGAAGCTGGCGGCCGAGGGCATCGAGTGTGAGGTCATCGACCCCCGCACCCTTCGCCCCCTGGATACGGCGCCGATGGTGGAGAGCGTGAAGAAGACCAATCGCTGTGTGGTGGTCCACGAGGACTGGCCCTACGGAGGGCCTGGTGCCGAGATCGTCGACCGAGTTCAGCGCGAAGCATTCGATTACCTCGATGCCCCGTTGGAGCGCGTCACTGGGCTTGACCTTCCGATGCCCTATGCGCCCAATCTTGAGGACAAAGTTCTTCCAACCGAGGAGCGAGTGATCGACGCCGTCAAGCGCGTCAGTTACGCGAAGTGAGCCATGGCGAAGATCATCGGACTACCCAAGCTGTCTCCGACCATGGAAGAGGGCACGCTCGTCTCCTGGGTGAAGAAAGAGGGAGACGAGGTCGAGGTCGACGATCTCCTGGCGGAGGTCGAGACCGACAAGGCGACGATGGAGTTTCGCTCGTTCGATCGTGGGGTCTTGCTGAAGATTCTGGTTCCCGAAGGCGAGATCTTGGAGCCGGACGTTCCCGTTGCGATCATCGGCAAGGCTGGGGAAGACATCGGCGAGTTGCTCGAGCAGCTCCGGCGTGGTGCCAAGACCGACTCAGGAAAAGAGCCGGAGGCAGAGACAGCGCCGGAGTCGGCGTCAGGGGCAGCGGTAGAGTCGGTGACAGCATCCGAGCCGGAACCGGCGATCGCGGGAAGGGACCGCGTGCTTTCTTCCCCGCTGGTACGCCGCCTCGCTCGCGAGCAGGGGATCGATCTCCGCTCAGTTGAAGGCTCTGGGCCTGAGGGACGCGTCGTCAAGCGTGACATCGAGTCGTACGGTAAAGGCGTCGCAACCGAGCGCCCGAGCACAGGGCCGCGACCGGCGCCCCGCATCGAAAAGGCGAGCAGCATGCGCCGGACGATCGCGCGGCGGCTTACCGAGTCGAAGCAGACCGTTCCCCACTACTACCTCACCATCGACGTCGACATCGGCCCGCTCGCCGACGCACGCGACGCGATGAACCGCGCGTTGCAAGACGCCGGTAAGAAGGTCTCCCTCAACGACATGATCATCAAGGCCGCTGCCGTGGCGCTTCGCCGGGTTCCCGAGGTCAACGCGTCCTGGATGGGCAAGGAGATCCACTACCACCAGGTGGTGGACGTTTCCTTGGCGGTTGCCATCGACGATGGTTTGATGACCCCCGTCGTCCGCGACGCAGATCGCAAAGGAATCCTTCAAATCGCCGACGAGGTTCGCGAGCTAGCGTCCCGCGCCCGGGACAAGAAGCTGCAGCCTGAGGAGATGAGCAACGGCACGTTCTCGATCTCGAACCTCGGGATGTTCGGCATCGAAGAATTCGCCGCGGTGATCAATCCGCCCGAGGGAGCAATTTTGGCAGTCGGCACGCTTCGCAACGAGCCCGTGCTCCTCGATGGGGCGATCGTCCCCGGCCGCCGGATGCGATTCACGATGAGCTGTGATCACCGCGTGGTCGATGGCGCGACCGGAGCGAAGTTCATGGCGGCCTTCAAACGAGTCGTGGAATCCCCGCTGAACATGTTGCTATGAAGGGCGTCAGGGCTGCGCGAGTAGGGTGTCGGCGATCTCGCTATCCTCGCGGACGAAGGCCGGGAACTCGGGCATAGGGATCTCGAGGGTCGCCTCGGTTTCGCCGTCGAAGGTCTTGTCAGGGTCGAACACGTACACCCAGCGCCCCTCTGGAAACCTGAGCGTACGGGCGCTGCCTTCCTCTAGCATCGGAGCGACGAAAATGTCGGGGCCGAGCAAATAGGTGTAATCGGCGCGCGTGAGGTAGCTAGTGAGTGAGGCACCATTTTCGAACGCGACTGCGCCGTGCTTCATCAAGTATGGAATGAGCTTGTAGTGAATCTGGACGAACTTTCGGTAGATATCGGCCGTCTCTTGGTCGAACATCCAGGGGCGATGCTCGCCGCCGCCCCCGTTCTCCATGACCGGGCTGAAGGCGCCGAGCTGAGCCCAGCGGATGAAGGCGTCTTTCGGGCGACCGAGAACCGGATACGTCTGCATGTCGGTACGGAAACCCCCGATGTCGGAGCCGTGGGCGACGTATCCGGACTCACTGCTCCAATACATGTTGCTCAGTGCGTCGCGGATTCCGTCGAATGTGCCGTCCTGGTCGCCGACCCAGCCGGCCCAGTTGATCTCGGTTGGGGCATAGACCCAGAGGTCAGCGCTGGTGTCGGTGCCTAGATTGTCGATCGGGCGTGCGGTGATGATCCGATCGTCACCGAGCTTTTCCCGCAGGTAGTCAAACGAGTCGCGGTAATAGGCAAAGCCGTACTCGTTACGCCCTACGTATCGGCCAAGACCGGGTGAATACGACGCTTTGAGAACATGTGGGTCGACCCCATCGCATTTCCAGCCGTCGATTCCAAGGGCGATCGCTTTGTCCATCTGCTCATGCCACCACTGCACCGCGTCGGCGTTGAAGAAATCGATCAGGCTTCCGTCGCCCTTCCACCAATCGACCACGCCAGGGCCGCTGTCGGCATGGACCTGCGTGAAGTAACCCGCCGCCGCTGCCTCAGCGTAGAGTGGCGAATCGAGGTTGATCGCACTCACCATCCACAGGAAGACCCGCACGTTCTTGCTGTGGAAGTAATCGATCATGGCCTGCGGATCTGGATATTGCGAGGGCTCGAACACGAAGCTGTTGTAACTGGTCTCCCAGGGACTATCGATGATGATGGCCCCTACCGGGATGTCATGAGCGAGGTAGTCGTCGACCAACGCGATCGCGCTCTCCTGCGTGCTCTCGTTTTCCCAGACCCAATGATGAAACGCCCACTCCGGCCAGGGCGCGACGGGTTCGACGCCGCCGTCAAGACCAGCGTCAGGGCCGGCGTCGGGACCGGCGTCAGGGCCGGCGTCGATCCGGTCCGTGGCGTCAGATTCGCAGGCGGCCAGTAGCGAGGCGAAGATGAAAAGCGATAGGCGAAGCATCAGCAGGCACCGTGGAATCGTTTGGCGTCCGCGGGAAAGATCTTACCCGGGTTGAGGATGTGTTTGGGATCGAAAACGTCTTTGATTTTCTGCTGGAGGGCGATCAGCTCCGGACTCTGCTCCATCGGCAAGTACGGAGCTTTCAAGACTCCGATGCCGTGTTCTCCGCTCAAGGTGCCGCGCAGATCGACCACGCGTTGGAACAGAGCCTTGATCGCTTTGTCGACCCGCGCCTTCTCGTCGGGGTCGTTCCAAAGGAAGTTCACGTGAAGGTTGCCGTCTCCGGCGTGGCCATAGGTCGGGACCACGAGCTGCTGCTCCTCGGCCAGCTGAGCGCAGTAGCGGAGGAGATCCGCCATCTTGGTTCGCGGCACCACGACATCCTCGGCGAGCTTGAATTTCGCTTGGCGCTTCAGGCTGTGGCTCAGCTCTCGACGTGAAGCCCAAAGACGCTCCCGTTCTCCGCTGTGTTGCGCCACCAGCACTTCGAGCGAATCGAGGTCGAACAAGATGTTGCCCGTTCGCTCGAGCTCCGTCTCCAGCGAGGCCTCCTCGCCATCGAGCTCAATCAGCAACATCGCTTTGGTTTCGTTTGGGATGGTCAGTCCAGCCTCAGGACGTACGATCCGGATCGCTTCTTCGTCGAGCAGCTCGATACACGCTGGGAGCTGCCCTTGTGCGAGCAGCGCGGACACCACCGGCGCAACGTCATCCAAGCTCGAGAAACAAGCCAGCGCAGTCACAGTGGCTTCGGGCTTCGGGATCAGCCGTAGGGTCGCTTCCGTCACGATGCCGAGCGTTCCCTCGCTGCCCACCATGAGCGAAGTCAGGTCGTAGCCCGTCACGCCTTTTTTCGTTTCGCGACCGAGCTTGAGGATCGTCCCATCCGCCATCACGACGTCCATTCCCATGACGTACTCTCGGGTCACCCCGTATTTGAACGCCCGAGGGCCACCGGCATTTGCTGCAAGATTGCCGCCGATCGCACACGAATCCAGGGAGTTCGGGTCTGGTGGGAAGTAGAGATTCACCGCCTCGGTGGCCCGCTTGAGATCGCCGGTGATCACACCCGGCTGGACGTGCGTGGTCAGCTCCTGTGTATCGATCCCTTCGATCGAATTCATCTTCTCGAACGCGAGCACGATTCCGCCCGGCACCGGCACGGCCCCACCGACGCGGCCCGTGCCACCGGCCCTCGGCGTCACGGGAACCTCATATTGGTAAGCGGCCTTCATGATGGCTGACACGTCCGCGGTGCTCGTCGCGCGAACGAGCGCTTCGGGCATACAAGGCTCCACCTCGCTTTCGTCGTGTGAGTAGCCTTCCAGCACACTCGGATCCCGGATGACCGAGCCGCTCCCACAGGCGCGCTCTATGGCGATCAAGGCACTATCTACGGACGACATGCCCTGAGCCTTGGGGCGGTAGTCCGGGCGGGTCAAGGCCCCAACCACGGCGGGATGCGGCAGGCGTCCGAAGGCGCTAAGCTCCTGTTCTCCCCGGCCGCGAAATCGTAGACGGGTTCGAATACCCGCCTGCGCAGACTCGACCAGCCCTCGCCATGGCATTCTTTACTTACGTTCTGCTGGCCACTGCAGCTCTGGCCGGTTGTGGTGAAACGGCTGCCCCGACCGTCCCAATCGATGCGGGACGCGACGCCGCGCTCGATCCCGATGGTGGCATGAACCCGATCGATGGTTCGCTAGGCGACGCCGAGGTCCCGCTCGATGGGGGAGGCGACGCTGGTCCGGACGGAGGCTCGTCCTGGTGCGATACCAGTGTGCTCTGTCCGGCGTGTCCCGACCTAGCCTTGCTCTGCGACTCGGACAACCCCTGCCCCAGCGGCCGAGTCTGTCTTCCCACCGGCTGTGGGGAGGTCTCCCGTTGTTTCGTCACGGGGGGTGGAGCCTGCCAAGTCGACGACGATTGCCGCGATCCGGCTTACACCTGCAGCCCAAGCATCGGTCGGTGCC
>JBAVOF010000536.1:0-4164 GCA_049691835.1 Polyangiales bacterium | reverse complement strand
CTTCTGCACCAAGCCGCGCGGCCTGGCCGCCGTTGTGAGCTGGCTGCGGTCCGGATGGACGGGGATGTCGCTCGCTCTGCTGAGGTTGCTGGTATCCCAGGTTTGGCGAAGCCCACGCACCACGATGGTCTAGGCGTATATAGGAACCCCGCATTCAGTGCAATGCTTGTCGCCCGTGTCAGTGCCGGCGTCAGTGGTATGGTTGGGTGAGATGCAAGCCATGCTCCTGTACGCGCCGGCGCCTATTGAAAGCCACCCATTGCGGTTGGCCGACGTTTCTCTCCCCGTGCCCGGAGCCGATGAGGTCCTCATCCGGGTGCGAGCTTGCGGCGTCTGCCGAACTGATCTGCACGTCGTCGAAGGCGATCTTCAACTCAAACGTTCGCCGATCATTCCGGGTCATCAAGTCGTCGGCACGATTGAAGCGATGGGCTCTGACGTCGCGGGGCGGCTTGTCGGCGAACGTGTCGGGGTCGCTTGGCTGCACCGAACCTGCGGGTCGTGCTCGTTTTGCATGAGCGCCCGCGAGAACCTCTGCGACTCACCCCAGTTCACCGGCTGGACCGTCAATGGAGGCTTCGCCGAGTACCTGGTCGCGCCGGCGAGCTTCACCTATCGGTTGCCTGAAGGTTTCTCGGACCTACAAGCCGCGCCGCTGCTCTGCGCCGGCATCATCGGATACCGCTGTCTGCGCAAGTCCGGCATCGAGGACTGGCCGGGTGCCCGCCTCGGCCTCTATGGCTTCGGCGCAGCGGGTCACGTCGCCATCCAGATTGCCCGGGCTCGAGGGGCTGAGGTCTACGTGTGCACACGCGATCGCGACAAGCACCAGGCGCTCGCTGAAGAGCTAGGAGCTACCTGGACCGGAGGCACGTTCGACAAACCTCCCGTTCCGCTCGATGCCGGGATCATCTTTGCGCCGGCCGGCGAGATCGTGCCCGCCGCGCTCTCTCACCTCGACAAGGGCGGCCGCCTCGTCTTGGGTGGCATCCACATGAGCCCTATCCCGGAGCTGCCCTATGAGCTTCTCTACCGTGAGCGCGCAATATGTAGCGTCGCGAACAACACGCGCGAGGACGGGCACGAGTTCCTTCGCGAGGCTGCAGCGATTCCGGTACGCACGCACGTCGAAGCATTCCCGTTCGAAGACGCCAACGAAGCGCTCGACAAGCTGCAGCACGACGGGATTAGCGGCGCGGCGGTGTTGACGCTCCAATGAAAAACGCCGCGCTCCGAAGAACGCGGCGTCCTAGCGAGGAAACGTGGTCGCTCTACTCGGCGACTTCTGCCAGCAGGCGGGCGACCGTGTAGGGATCGATGTTCGCGCAGGGGCGGCGATCCTCGAGGTAGCCCTTGCCGTCCAGCGACGTCTGCAAGGGGATGCGGATGGAAGCGCCACGGTCCGACACGCCGTATTTGAATTCCCTGAACGACGCGGTTTCGTGGGCGCCCGTGAGGCGATCCTCGAGGCCGGCGCCGTAGTTCTTGAGGTGAAGCGCGATGCGCTCCGGTTTGCCGAGCTTTTCGCAGTACTCCGTGATGACTCTCAAACCACCGGTCTCACGCATTGCTTTGGTGCTGAAGTTGGTGTGGCAGCCAGCGCCGTTCCAGTCGCCCTTCATAGGCTTCGCGTCCAAGGAGATGTCTACGCCGTAAGTCTCCGCAATGCGGCCGAGGAGATAGCGCGCCATGTACATGTGGTCGCCGACCTCGGTGATCCCTGCAGGTCCGATTTGGAACTCCCACTGGCCGGGCATGACCTCGGCATTGATGCCCGAGATCTTGATCCCGGCCTTGATGCACGCGTCCATGTGCTCTTCGACGATCTCGCGGCCGAAGATGTACTTCGATCCGACGCCGCAGTAGTACGGACCCTGCGGACCTGGATAGCCACCCTCGGGGAAACCCAGCGGCCAGCCGTCCTTCATCATCGTGTATTCCTGCTCCATGCCGTACCAGCAATCGAGGTCCTTCACACGCTCCTCGATCTCGGCGGCTGCACGACGCGTGTTGGTCTGGTGCGGCTTGCCGTTGCCGTCTACGACCTCGCAGAGCACGAGCAGATTATCACCGCCTCGGAGCGGATCTCGAGAGGCGAACACCGGGAACAACTGACAATCCGACTTGTCGCCGGTCGCCTGGTTGGTGCTCGACCCATCGAAGCCCCAGTTGGGCAGTGCGGCCACACCAGTGATCGCGCCGAGCACCTTCTCGATGATGTTGGCCTCAAGCATTTTGGTCTTCGAGCGAAGAAGCGGCGTTGGCTCGGTGCCGTCGATCCAGATGTATTCTGCCTTGATGATACTCATCGTTAACTACTCCTACAGGTGTTCTCGTGCCGGGGCACCAGCGAACGGAGTCGGCGGTGTACCACGGAGGGCCCAGAGCCTCAGGCGGAAATTCACCGTGCCGGAGGGCTCTCTCCGGGATCTCTGGACCCCTATTGTTTCCAAAAGGTTTCTCCTCCCTTTCCTCATGGAAAAAAGATCAAACCCCCGATGAGCCCCAACCTGGGTCGATTTCTTGCGATTTCTTGGCCTTGCGCCAGGATGTGGCGGCGGAGCTGACGCGGCTTGGTCTAAGTAACTGGAATTGAATGGTATTCCCTACTGACCCCCGGGCCAGGCTTGTTTGCACGGCGTACAGACCCAGTGTAGAATGTTAGCATAGTTGGCTTTTTCTCTGGTTGGGGAGTTCGTAATGCGTAGTTGGCTTTCGATTGTGCTCGTGGGTTTGAGCGGTTTGGCGATTGCGGCCTGTGGCGGCAGTGGCTCTGGGAATCCCTTCAGTGGCGGCGCCGGTGGAAACGGTGGGGCCGGCGGTGTGGTGCTGGACTGCTCCACGCTGAGCAACCCCCCTGCGGATTGCGACAAGTCGTGCACCTCTGATTCGCAATGCGCGGCAAGCTTCTGCGACAACGGGAAGTGCACCGCCAACTGCACGGCAGACGAGGGTTGCGGTGCAGGTTCGACCTGCAACGTGCGCGGGCGCTGCGTACTGGGGACCGGTGGAACTGGCGGCACTGGCAACACCGGCGGTTCGGGGTGTCAATCGGTTACGATCACGCCCACCCGAAGCATCCCGAATGTGATGTTCCTGGTCGACCAGAGCGGCTCGATGGTTGAGAACTTCAGTGGGGGCCAGGATCGCTGGGAAGCGGCGCATAGCGCCATCACCGGCATCGTTTCCGATCTCGAATCGATTGTCCGGTTTGGCTTGACCACCTACACCTCGCAAAACGGGAATCAAAATCCTCCCTGTCCGAGACTGCCCACCCAAGTCGATTTCGCGCTCGACAATGCCGGTACGATCGGCAACCAGAGTGTCTATCCTTCATCCTATCCGAGCCAAGACGGTGACGATACGCCGACCGGCGACAGCATCGATGCGCTGGTGAGCGTCATTCAGACCACTCCGCCGCCTGCAGAGGGACCGACCATCATCGTGCTCGCAACCGACGGCGAGCCGGATTCATGCGAATATCCGGACCCTACCAACGACTCGCAGCGAACTTTCTCGCGAAACGAGGCCGTGTCCGCGGCTGGGAATGCTCATGCCGCCGGAATGGATCTGTTCGTTCTCTGGGTGGGTGCGTTGACAGACCCAGCCATTCAAGGCCACATCCAGGACGTTGCTAACGCTGGTGTGGGGCAGAGCGGCGCGCCGTACTGGGTCGGCGATGATCCATCGAGCCTTCAAGGCGCATTCCAGCAGATCATCAGCGACAGCATCTCCTGCGACGTGCAGATGGACAAACAGTTCGACGATGTCGACAAGGCGTGCGACGAAGGCAACGTTCGGCTCAACGGAATGCCCCTGGACTGCCCGAGTCAATGGCGGGTCAAGCCCGGCGTGGACAACGTGATCGAGCTGGTTGGAAGCGCTTGCCAGACATTCAAGAGCGGCGACGTGACCTTCTCGGCGGTGTTTCCTTGCGGTGCCATCGTCGTCGAATAGCGCTCATTCCGATAGGCTGATTTCTATTTCCTGCCAGGACCCGGCCGCGACTTTGACGATGCGGGTCTTGCTAGGGAGCTCTCGTCCTACCTTCACCACGTGCCGCCCTTTGCTGAGTCGCGCCTTGACCGGCGCCCGACCCATCCAGACGTCGTCGATCCATACGTTGCCCCAGGGCTGAACCACGACGTGAAGCCAGCCCCTGCC
>JBAVOF010000535.1:0-6374 GCA_049691835.1 Polyangiales bacterium | reverse complement strand
TCCGTGACGTACATTCGAAAGCCCAAGTTTCGAACCTCTGGCACATCCAGCCCGAGGCTCTTCATCAGCTCGGCACGCGCCATCTCGAAGTACTCGAAGTACCGGCCATGCCACACGACGAACAGCGGGTCGCAATGGTGAAACGGCACAGTCGTTTCAACACTGACAGCGTGATCGTCGCGACTCATGCGAGCGCATCCGAGCCGTGCGGCAGCGCATCGCGCCGCAGGAGATCGAGTACCGCCACGATGTCCAGATCCATCCGTCGGTCGGGTCCCAACACGGGAACGACCTTCCGCACCGCTGAACGAACGAGAGAAGCGCGCGCCGAGGGCTGCGACGAGTCGGCCCGAAGGTCGATGGCCTGGCAGCACGCCAGCGTCGCCATCGCCGCCACCTGTTCGCTGATTTCGACGATGCGAGCCAGGTCACGCGCGGCAAGAGTGGCCATTGGGACCTTGTCTTGGTTGTGCTGTTCGGTGCTGCGGCTGAACGCGCTCGCGGGGATGGTCAGCTTCAAGGCTTCGGCCGCCAAAGCCGACGCGGCAATAGTCACGGCCTTGAAGCCATTGTGAGAACAAGCACGCGCATCCTCCACTCCAACCAGGTTCGCGGGCAGACCGTGATTCTCAGCGGGGTTGCATAGCAGCGTCAGCTGCCGATCCAGAAGACAGGCGATATTGGCCACTGCAACCTTGAGGGTATCGCACACAAAACCGACATGACCTCCGTAAAAGTTGCCGCCGTGTACGACCACTCCCGCCGCAACGTCGACGACAGGATTGTCACTCACGCCGTTGAGCTCCGTCTCGAGGGTCGTCTTGCACCAGCGAAGCGAGTCGAGGGCGACCCCGATCACGTGCGGCGCGCATCGGATCGAGTATCGGTCCTGCAAGCGAGCCCCCAGATTGACGCGAGAGCCGCCATAGCCGAGGTCTTCGCGAATCCACCGCGCAGCCAAAACTTGACCCAGATGCGGCTTGGCGTCGTGCACGAAGGCGTCGAAGTGACTCGGGTTGCCGCGTACGGATTCGGAACACATTGCGGTCAAGCACGCCGAAAGTCTGGCCAGCCTACGGGCACGCGCCCAGGCCAAGCAGGCGATCGCGGTTGCCACACTCGTCCCATTCATGAGCGCCAATACTTCCCTCGGGCCAAGCGACAAAGGTGGTTCGCCGATCGCGTTGAGCGCATCGATCGAGGCGACCAGCTCACCATCAAAACGGACTTCGCGCTCTCCCCCCAGAGCCGCGGCCACATACGAAAGTGGTGTGAGATCGCCACTCGCGCCCACCGACCCTTCGGATGGAATCACTGGCAGGATTCGATGCTCCAGAAACTTGATGAGTCGATCGGCCACGACGGGTCGGACGCCGCTCTTCCCTTGCGCGAGCGAAGAGAGGCGCACCGCCAGAGCTGCTGCTGTTTGCTCCTCGGTCAACGCCGGCCCGGTTCCACAGCCGTGCATCCGCTGGAGATTCAGCGCAAGATCCCGCGCAAACAAACGTGGCACCTGCGTGTCTATGGATGCGCCTACGCTCGTGGTGACACCGTAAATCTCCGTCGCCTCATCATCGTGGAGTCGCGCAACGAGATCGGCGCTCGCCTGCATGCGCCCTCGCGCGCCCGCAGTCAGAAGAGGCGTAGCGATGCCTGCCGCCAAAGCCACGATGTCGTCGATGCTCAGAGGCTCAGCTCCAACTTCGATCACCGGACGCGTGCGTGACGAAGTCTCAGGAACCGTCATGGTCTCGTTGGGCCCAGAAGTCATAGAAGTTGAACCAGTTGTCCGGTGCTTTCTTGCCATATCGCTCTAACTCGTTGGCATATCGTTGAACAACTCTTCGCAAGGCCCCCGCCCTGTCGCCGCGCGGTAACTCGATACGGTCCGCAAAGGGTTCACAGAAGAGCTCGTAGCGATTCGGTTCATAGTACAGACCGAATACGAGGTAAACAGGCGATCGGAGCGCCGCAGCAAGAAGAAACGGGCCCGTCGGAAAAAGCGCAGACTCTCCGAAGAAATCCACGCTGACTGCCTTGTCGCTGAGACCGACGCGATCGCCGAGAACAGCAACCATGTGCCCCTGCTCGAGCCGGGCCTTGATTTTGAGCGCAGACCCGACGGAATCCTCCCCGACGTGGATTACCGCATCGGCCATCGCCGGATTCAGTCCAGACAGAAGCGCATTGATCATGCGGGCATTTTCGAAGTGTCCCACGATACTGATTGGAAAGGACTCTTCTTCCGCGCCGAGTCGCATCGCCTCGAAGCTACCCAGATGTGCCCCGAGCAGGATCGCGCCCTGCCCTTCGCTCGCGAGCTTGGCCAAGTGGTGATTTCCGGTTCGGTTGAACCTAAACATCGCGGTCTTACCTTTGAGCAAGAAGATCCGGTCGAGCGCCACCTGAGAGAACATGGAAATGTGGTGGTACACGTCGAACCAACTTGCCGGACGAGCATGCACGTGCTGGAGCCACTCCCGTGAAGCACGTCTCACATCCGGATCGAACGCGGCATAGAAAGCGGCGATGAGGCGAACGAACTGCCGCGCAGGCCAGCGGCCAAACACGGTCGCGAACCAAAAGACGAAACGCATACCGAGCAGGGCGCCTCGCTCCCGTTGGTTCAGCCAAGTCGTCGAAGAGGGTTGGGCTGTCCGATTCACGGCAGTCATGGCGCGAGTCTCAGCCTTCGGGTGAACCACTGGAAGATACCGCCGACACAGAGTCGTGTGTGCATCCATGAGAGACGCAGGTTGTCGCGGAAGGCCTGAAAATGAGAAGTGCCGCCCTCTTCCTCGCTGAGATAGCGCACGGCAACGGGAAGATTGATGACCGGTACGCCGGCCCGGGCCACACGAACTGCGATCTCGACGTCGAAATCCATGCGGTTGCCACGCACGGGGACCGCCATGACGGCGCCGAGCGGATACACGCGAAAACCCACCATGGCGTCCTTGACCAGATCGCGTGACCCCAGTTCCAGGCCTACCCAGAAATGAGTGATTTCCCGGGCAATGACGCGTCCCCTTGGAGCGGTGCTGTCGTAGACCGGATAGCCGAGGATCAGCGCATCGGGCCGCGCGGATGCCTGCGCCAAGAAAGCGGGAATGCGATCTAGATCGTGCTGACCATCAGCATCGACCTGGAGCACGTGGCTAAACCCAAGCTCGCGGGCCACCTCGAACCCGGTCTTGACCGCTGCACCCTTGCCGCCGTTCCGCTCGCGCCTCCGGACGTGCGCAAGACCCTCTCGAGCCAACGCATCGCATACTTGACGCCCTGCCTCGTTACTACCGTCGTCGATAACGATGACATGGGGACAATGGTCTCGCGCCTGGATGACTACGCTTCGCAACGTAATCGGGTTGTCGTACGTGGGCACGAGGATGCACGGGTGAATCGCGGACCGGTCGTCGCTGCTCACGTTTGCCTCGCCGCGAACACGATCCGCCCGCCGGAACAAATCTTGTCACCGCGAAACAGCGAAAAATCGACTGTCGGCTCTCCTTCCATCCAGCTAATCTCGAGATCCAAGTCGTCTTCGGGCACGATGCGACCAAGAAACTTGAGTTTCTGAACGGAGCGAACCTGTTCGAGATCGGGACGCTCGGCGCGAATGCAAGGCAGCACGAGATCGTTGAGCTGGGAAGCAGCGGGCAGAATCGGATAGCCAGGAAAGTGCCCGTCGAAGGTGCCAAAGGTCCGCGGGATGTGAAGCTGAATGCGTTGGCAGACGCGGCCGTCGTTCACCGTCTCGATTCGTTCGCCCCAGTCGACTTCCCATCGCACCACCGCACCCTCTGCATTGAACCCGAAGATCTGCAAGAGGCGGCTGCGCTGAAGCTTTCCGTTTTCTTCTCGAGGCAGACCTTCGGTCAACAAGATTCGGCGCGGGAGCACGGAGAGATCGAAGTGCGACGCCATCGCTTCTCGCAAACGCGGAACGCTCCACTCAGGCGCGACGACAGCGGCAAGCAAGGCCACGTCTCGCGCGCCGTCGATCGGCACGGCGACCAGCGCAGCGTCGTCCACACCGTCTAGTTGGCACAGCCATTGTTCCATCGCGGGAAGCGACACGCGCCGCCCGGCAATTTTGACCGTCCGGTCGGACCGGCCCAAATGCAGGAAGCCTCCGTCGGGATGCGGCTTGGCAAGATCTGCCGTGCGCACCGCGCTGTGCCCCGCAACGAAGGGCGACTTGACCCACAAGCAACCATCTTCGTCGACTTTCACCTCGACTCTCGGAAGCGGCTGCCAGGCACAGGAACGAACGCTATGCCGCCAGCCAATGCCACCCGTCTCGGTCGAGCCGAGGATCTCGGTCACGGCCGTTTGATGAACCGACGAGAACTCGGCTGCGGTCTCCGTGCGAAGGGGGGCCGTCGATGAGAACACCCGCGCCAACGACGACAACGCTCCTCCATCCACCGTGCATAGCCCACGCAAGTGTGCGGGAACGGTCACCAAGGTGCGCGCGCCGTGTTCTTGGACCTTGGCAGCGATCGCTTCCGCATGAAATGGCGTCTCCCGAATGAAAGCACCCCCGCTGACGAGCGGCGCGAGCACGGAAACAAGCAAGCCGTAGATGTGGGAGGGCTGCACGGTCGCGACCAGTCGCGAGCCAATCTCGAAGCCAAACGCCTCGGCCAAGACGCATGCCTCGGCGAGGAGCTGCGCCTCGCTCTTCGGGCATGGATTCATCACGCTTTGGGTGCCCGAGGTGAACAGGGTCGCGACCGCATCCCGTGGAGGCAGTGACACCGCCGACAAAGCGGTCCCCGGCGTCCGGCCCGAGACGAACGGAGCGAGGCGAATCGGTCGTCCCGCATCGGTGTCGTGCAGCATCGCGACGACGTCGTCCCGACTCAGCACCGCGAGAACCGAATCGCGGCGCGTGTTCGGCGGAAGGGCCACAGCGTGCCCCGCAGCCCAGGCGCCCAG
Organism: Polyangiales bacterium; assembly: GCA_049691835.1. Classification (GTDB taxonomy): domain Bacteria; phylum Myxococcota_A; class Polyangia; order Polyangiales; family Houyiibacteriaceae; genus SG8-38. The sequence continues at coordinate 1,430 of JBAVOF010000535.1, read as the reverse complement.
CAATCCGGTCGCGAACGCGTAGCGATCGCGCTTGAACACCAGCAGCACGTGGGAATCCCGAGTCGGAGGGGGAAGCATACCGGCGACCCTGGCTGCGTCCGCGAGCAAATCGGCTGCGGTCTTCTCTCCTCCGCTACCAAACGCTACCAGGTCGGCGGGTTCGTGGCGCTCGAGCAGCTGCGATGTCACCGGTTCGTCGCTCCCGACGATTGCGACGCCTGCAGCGCTTCAGCGGGAGCGCGACCGAATTTCAGATGGCGCAACACGAGCTCGACCGCAAACGTCAGGCCGATCAGGCCGTACGCGATCAGGCCATTGTAGAGCGTCCACCACTCGAGCGGTGCGAGGAGCGCGAGTGCCGCGGCGACCCCCGCATTGAGCACAAAGAAACCACACCAAATCCAAGTCCACAAGCGGCACCAAGCCACCTTAGCGCCTGGCAGCTCCGGCTCTTGCAAACGCGCGAATCGCTCGATCATCGGAGGCCCCCAGCGAAGTGTAGGTGCGAACGTGGCGAGCAATCCCAGGTTGACAAAAACCGGCACGAACAGAACAAACCCCGCGTCATCCAGGGCAGCGCTCAGTCCGAGAAGGCCAACGGTGACGAGCGGCACAAAGGCTACGGCTTTCAACTCAGATGAGCGGTGCTTGCCGAATCTTGCGAGCGCCGCCGGCGCCACCAATACCAGAAGCCCCAGCGCCGCGGTCCTCGTGTCCCAATGAGTCAGGCCTACGTATACGACCAAGGGATAGACGAGCAGGGCGAGCGCAGCGACAGTCTGGACAATTCTCCCGAGCATCACGTGGTCTCACAGGGTTCGGGGCTCCTCATTCGCCACGGGAATGCTGGGGTTTTCTTGCTCCGTTCGAATGAAGTCAGACAAGCTCTTGACGGAATAGAAGATCTCGCGATTACGCTCGTCATCGGCCGACGTTCGGACGCCAAATTCCTTGTGTATCGCCAGCGCGAGCTCGAGCGCATCAATTGAGTCCAAGCCAAGTCCTTCGCCGAAAAGCGGGGCTTCGTCCTCGATCTCATCCGGGACGACGTCCTCCAGCATCAACGACTCTACGATGAGTTGCTTGAGTCGATTCTCGATTGATTCCGCCACCAGGGCCCTCCAAGTGTTCAGCTGAATTCGTGTCCAGGCGGGTCACGAAGGTCGTCTGTACCATATCCCTAAGTGCCCGGCTAGAGCCCCGGACCTCCCCTGGGTACACCGCCGGCAGCACTTCGAGATGGAGTCGCGTAGGCCCGTCCGGCATCTGCAAGAGCCGACAGTCCTTCGACAACCAAGGGTGCTTCCAGTGCAGCAGCACGGGCACGACAGGCACGTTTGCGCGACGGGCAATCTCGAACGCGGTCCGTCCGAAGGGCAGGAGATGGTCGTCGGGGGCGCGTGTGCCCTCGGGGAAGAACACCAAGCGAG
>JBAVOF010000534.1:0-6110 GCA_049691835.1 Polyangiales bacterium | reverse complement strand
GGCGTGCTCTCGCAACAGGTCGCGCTCACTCTCGTTGTCGAGACCGAAGTCGGGCGCCTCGAGGCTTTGCAAGCCTTCGATCAGCGAGTGACACAGCTCGTGAAGGATCATCTGCGCCAAGCAGTCGTCGGGGTCTAGGGTGCTCGGGGCCCCGATCATCATGAGGCCGTTCCCGTCGGTCGACGCGTAGACTTCGGCGGAACGTTCGACCCGGAAGCCGATTCGTTCGGCGACGGTCAGCCAAATTCCGTCCAACGGATCTAGGTACGAGTACTGTGGGTTGCGTTCCACTGCAAAGTCGCCTGTGAAGGGCGTGGCGGGCTCGTCTAGCATCGGTTGGTTCCGGACGCGACTCCTCCATTGCGAGCGCGGCAGCGCGGAGGCACCTCTACGGTTGCTGCGGATACTTCCAACGGCATCGTAGCGGACGCGAACCTCATGCTTTGGCCGTCGGGTTGTTGTGTTATGGTCGGCCCCGATGAAGGCTGCGCCCTGTACGATTTGTAAGAGGGGCCTCGGAGAGCGGACCAAGAACTTTCCGTTCTGCTCGGAGCGATGCAAGCTGGTCGACGTCGGGAACTGGCTCGATGGCGCCTATCGCGTCGAACCCGATCGCGACAGCGTGCAATGGGGAGAGAATCGATGAAGGCACTCGTATATCTGCTAAGCGCGCTCCTGACGTTCGCTTCGACGGCCGCTGCTCAGGAACAGCCGGACTCGGTCGCCCAACCCGAAGCTACCGCTGAGCCTCCCGCGGCCGCTACGCCGACGGAGGAAGCCGCTCCGCCGACGGAGGAAGCCGCTCCGCCGGCGGCAGAAGAAGACCAGCGCGGCCCCTACTACAGAAAGGTGCAAGGCTGGCTATGGCTCGAAGGCTTTGCGGGCCCGTCGTCCTATGATCCGGATCAGTTCGGCAGCCTCAGCCTCAGTAACGTTCCCAACGCACCCCGAGTCAAAGGTGTTGAAGCGGGCTTCGCCGTCGGCACACCCTTTGGCGGTCCGTTTTTCTTGGGCTGGTTTTATCGCCAAGCCAACTACGGCGATTACAACCTGATGAAGACCGGTGTCGAGTTCCAGCCCACGATCCGAATCCCCTACGTGCACATCATGTTCCGCGTCGACCTCGGCTTCGCGCGGATGTTGAACGGCAACCCGTACGGGCTCACCGACCTGAGCAATGGTGGCATCGTCGCGACGGGTGGTGTGGGCATTCGAGTCCCGATCGTCCGCTGGATATCATTTGTCGCATCCGTCGATTGGAGCTTTGTGGGCCTGTCGATGAAGGGCACGGACCCAAGTACCAGCGATTCATTCAACTCGTGGATTCTTGGTCAGCAGGTCACTGGCACGTTTGGACTGACGTTTCAGTTCATCGGCGTTCGTAAGAACTAGCGCTGACTCGCCTCGTGCACGTGGTCGACTAGGGCACGCGCTTGCGCCGGCGTAGCCTCGGGCATGATCCCGTGCCCGAGATTGAAGATGTGGCCGGGCCGGCCCGCTGCGCTGTCGAGAACTTGGGAGGCGCGGGCGCGCATCACGTCGGTCGATGCCAGGAGCGCGGCGGGGTCCATGTTGCCTTGCAAGCCGACGCAATCGCCTAGGACGGACCACGCGCGGTCCAACGAGATTCGCCAATCGATGCCGATCACGTCGCCGCCTGCCTCCTTCAGGGAAGGATAGAGCTCGGGGTTGCCCGTCCCGAAGTGGATGGCGGGTGTGCCCTTGGGGAGCGCTTTGAAGATCGCCTTGGTATGCGGCAAAACGTAACGGCGATAGTCGGCGGGTGACAGACAGCCAACCCAACTATCGAAGAGCTGCACGGCTTGCGCGCCCGCTTCGATTTGCGCGACGAGATAGTCGGCGATCGCACGGGATAGCTTCGACATGAATGCGTTCCACAACCCTTCGTCGCCGTACATGAGCTTCTTGGTCTCGAAGTAGTTCTTCGAGCCACCGCCTTCGATCGCGTAGGATGCCAGCGTAAACGGAGCACCCGCGAATCCGATCAGTGGAACGGTCAGCTCCTTTCGAGTCGCGCGAATCGCCTCCATCACGTAGGAAAGCGAGCCCGCGGCGTCGATACTCTCCGGAATGCCGTCGACCTGATCTGCGCGGCGAATTGGGTTCAAAATCCTCGGGCCGTGCTCGTCCGTGAACTCGAAGCCGATTTGAAGCGGCTCGAGAATCAAGAGAATGTCGGCGAAGATGATGCCCGCATCGACGCCGAGCTGCTCGACCGCCCGAACGGTCACCTCGCATGCGAGCTCGGGCGTCTTGCAAAGCTCGATGAAGCTCACCCGCTCCCGCAGCGCGCGGTACTCGGGCTGGTAGCGGCCAGCCTGCCGCATGATCCAAATCGGCGTGTACGACGTCGGCTCCCGCCGACAGGCCTGCAGAAAGGTGCTCATTCGCGCTGGTGTAGCATGCTTGGGCGGTCGTCGACGAAACCAGTCATTCAGTTGGCAAGTGGGCGCTTGATCCCCACGCCGCCGCACCCACCCGAGCCCCTACATCGCGATGGGCGGGTCGGTTCGAACATTCTTCACCAACGCGCGTACTTCGGCGAGGAGGAAAATCGATCCGGCCACGACCACCAGGCCGTCTGGGCCGGCCGCCCGCTTGGCTTGGCGGAGCGCGTCGCGGATGCTTAGGCCAATCGTTCCGGGACGAATCTTGGCCAGGCGCTCAGGTCGCTCCGATCGAGAAGCCGCTGGGGCGGTGTAGACGCGACTGTCCACGCGGGCATCGAACGCGGACAGCATGCGCCGGTGGTCCTTGTCCCGCATCGCGCCAAAAAGGAGCACGACTCGGCCGGGAATCTGCAGCTCATCGAGGTAGCGCGCGAGGGTCTCGCAGCCGGAAGCATTGTGCGCGGCATCGAATAGAATGGGAGGCCGACCGTCGTGCCATTCGAGCCGGCCTGGCCACTTCGCGCGTTTGAGTCCCTGACGAATGTGCGCGTCGGAAATATCGAACCCTCGTTGCCTGAGCTCGACCAGCGTCGCGATCGCGCATGCGGCGTTGTCACCCTGGTAGTGTCCGCGCAAACCGAGTCGGAGGTCAGCCCATTCGTGCTCTCCCACGCGCACAGACAACAAGCGGTCGTTCCAGGTCCCTTCGAAGTCACGATCGATCCAGCGAAGCGGCGCGCCAACAGCGCTTGCACGCGCGGAGATGGCGCGCCTTGCGCTCCTCGCGCGTGCACCGACGACGCATGGCACGCCAGGTTTCAACACACCAGCTTTTTCGCGTGCGATCTTGGCGAGCGTGTCGCCCAGAATGCGCTGGTGCTCGAGGCTTATGCTCGTGATCACCGCGACCTCTGGCATCACGATGTTTGTCGAATCGAGCCGCCCACCAAGCCCCACTTCCAGGACCACAACGTCGCAGCGAGCGTCTCGAAACGCCTCGAATGCCAGGAGTGTGGTGTACTCGAAGAATGAAAGGGGCGGCAAGCGCGTATCGGCACGCAGCTCCTCGATGCGTTTGGCTGCTTCGCTCTCGGAGATGGGCCGGCCGCCGACGCGGACGCGCTCGACGTACCGCTGCAAGTGCGGCGAAGCGAACTGCCCCGTCTTGTACCCCGCCGCTCGCAAGACCGACTCGACCATGGTGGCGACGCTGCCCTTTCCATTCGTTCCAGCGACGTGAACGTGGCGGAGCTCGCGCTCGGGGTGACCGCGCAATTCCGCGGCGTGGGCGATGCTGTCGAGCCCTAGCTTGATGCCGCGCGACTCCAAGCCATAGAGCCAGCGCAGCGCTTCCTGATACCGGGTCACCCTGCCAGGTACTCTACCAGGCGAGCGATGTTGGCTCGCATGTCTTGACGCGTGGAGATCATGTCGATCATGCCGTGCTCGAGAAGGAACTCGGCGCGCTGAAAGCCTTCTGGGAGCGTCTGATGGATCGTGTCCTCGATGACGCGTGGACCGGCGAAGCCAATCAGGGCACCCGGTTCGGAGATGTTGACGTCGCCCTGAAGCGCGAAGCTGGCGGCCACCCCCCCCGTGGTCGGGTTGAGTAAGACGCTGATGAACGGTGCGCCGGTCTCACGGAGCTTCGCCCGGGCGCCGACCGTCTTGGCCATCTGCATGAGCGAAAGCGAGCCCTCCTGCATGCGTGCACCCCCGGAGCACGACAGGAGCACGACCGGCTGTCGATGCTCGGCGCCGCGCTCCATCATGCGCGTAACCACCTCACCCACCACCGACCCCATCGAGCCAGCCATGAACTGAAAGACGAACACACCCATCTGCACGGGACGGCCGCCGATGCGGCCCGTACCAGCAAGGATCGCCTCGTTTACTCCGGTCGTCGCGCGATCGGCCTCGACACGCTCTAGATAGGGCCTGGAGTCGACGAAGTGGAGCGGATCCGCCGCCCGAAGCTCGGTGTCGAGCGCCGTCCAGGTTCCCTCGTCGACGAGAAGCTCGATCCACCGCTCGGCGGCCAGGTGAAAGTGAAAGCCGCAGGCTGGACAGACCTCGAGGTTGCGCTCGAAGTCCTCTTTCTTCACTGCGTCCCCGCACGCTTCGCACTTGCGAAAGAGGCCCTCGCCCAGCGTCTTCTTCTTGGACGCGTCGACTCCGGCCTTGGTCTTTGCGAACTCCGCCACGGCGGACGGCTAGCATGAAGGCGAAAGTCGAGCGACCCGTGGGTGAGCCCCGGCGGGACTCAGCTCGCCGGCCGGGCAACGATTGCGGATAGGTGTCGGCCTGTTTTCCCTCGTCCGCGCCGATGCGAAAAGAAGTGCGCGGCGTCGGCGTGTGTGCAGCCGCCCACATCGTCGATGGCTTCGCTGGGAATGCCCAGATCTCGAAGCTGAAACCTGATCAAGGCGCCGAGGTCGCCGTGGGGCCTCGAACCGCTCCGTTCAACCACGGCGCGTCCGCCCGAAGCCCGCTCCATCTCTCGAGCCACGTCTTCGCCGATCTCGAACGCTTCGACGCGAATGTGAGGGCCGATCGCGACGACCAGCTCCGCCGGATCGTGGCACAGCGCTTCGATCGCCCGCGGAACGATCCCTGCGACCGCGCCGCGCCAGCCTGCGTGTATCGCTCCAACATCGCCGCTGCGCGGATGTGCGATCAATACCGGCACGCAGTCGGCCGTGCGCGCTGCCACCGCTAGCCCTGCGTTTCGTGCGATCAGCGCATCGCCCTCGAGATCGGCAGTGACCGTCGCGATGTCGAAGCGGGAGACCTCGCGCACTCTGGTCCCGTGGACTTGCCGTTGTTCGAAGAGGCGATCGGGGCCGATGCCGAGACTTTTCGCAAAACGCGTCCGGTTCTCGCGCACCGCCTCCTCGTCATCGCCGAGATGCAGCCCAAGATTGAGCGTATCGTATGGTGCGATACTCACGCCGCCGGCTCGCGTTGCAAAGCCGTGCCTGAAGCCGAGCCGCTCCAGAAGGGTCGAATGCCATACGCCCACAATGTGTTCCCTAGCATGGCGGCATTGCGCGAGCCGCTGGGCCAGGCTAAGGACGGCGTCCTCAAGTCCGGGCTGGGAGTTGGCTTGTGCATCGATTTCCTTCCAAGGAATGGGCTGCGGCGTATCAGATCGCCCTCAATCACAACCGCGCGTACCGCGAAGCGGGGGAGCCGTGGACGTTTGGCAGCGTGGCCTTGATCGTCCGCAGCGATCCAGCTGTGGGTCTCGAGCACGACGCCGGTATCATCCTCGACGTTCATCGGGGAGAGTGCCGGGGCGCTCTGTTCGTGGAGCGCGTTCAGGACCCACAAGACGCTGCATTCGTCATCGTCGCCCCGTACGCCTACTGGAAGGACGTGATTCAAGGCAGGTTGGGCCCGATCAGGGGGATGATGGAGGGCAAGCTCAAGCTGAGCCGCGGCCATCTACCCACGATCATTCGATTTGTCGAATCCGCACGCCAGCTGGTGGTCAGCGCTTGCAGGGTCCCCACCGAGTTTCTCTAGCGCTTTGACAGGTCAACAAACCGCAATTGGGGTGCGGGATTCGAGATTAGCGCTATCAGGGGCCGATGTCTTCACTTACCAACGTCCGTTTCATGCTCCTCCCGCTCATCGTGCTGCTAAGCGCATGCGGCAGCGATTCCAACAGCGACACCCAACCGCCTGAGCCTCTCG
>JBAVOF010000533.1:0-6806 GCA_049691835.1 Polyangiales bacterium | reverse complement strand
ATGCTCGATACGTCGCGAAGGATTCGCTGACGAAGGTAAATGCCACGCAAATCCTCTATGTTCGCGCGCATCGTACTCTCCGCATACGCCCCACCGTCGATGTAGTCGAAGAGCTGTCGAGGAAGCTTACGGCGGGCCAGATCTCGGTAGTCCATGACGCTCGCCGGCGCGAGATTCATGGGTCGGTCTCGTAAGTCAGTCACGGGTTCTCCTTCGTTCGGTGGTTGGCCCAGCATTCTGCACGCACACAGCCGAAAAAGGAATCGCGTTCAAGACGAGCAGGTGTCTGCGCCTCCGCGGTTGCGCAGCATCCCTCACGGAGGAGACCGCTCAAACGTGGGGTCTGTGCCACGAAGCATCCGAGTGAGGTCAGTTCGGATGGCGCGGTTACCGACGTTGGACGCGAGCTCGCTTGCTCCGGGAATGCGGCCTCTCAGCCATTCGAGCGGACGCACCACGGCGCGGACCGGATAGACCGAGTACTTCCAAATGTCATCGGGGATACCGAGGTCGTTCGCGACCTTCGGGCCATTGAAAGCCCGTGCCAACCCGTTGTGAAAACGGCTCACGGCAACGGCCAGCAGATGGGGGCCTCGGCCGCGTGCGTTCTCGCCGGGAACGCGCAAGAGCTGTCGAGTCAGCACGAGTGAGTCTTCGTCGGGCCCGGGCTGGACGAGCCGAATCAATTCGGCGATGCGGCGCGTCTTGGCTTCGCTCCCGAGCTGATCGAGCAGCCACGGGTCCACACCACTCAAATGGCCGCAGTAGCGCCACATCGACAGAATCGCTTGGCGCTCCTCCGCGTTCACGACGAAGCCGAGCTGCTGCGCGCCGTCGATCATCAGGAGAGAGAACTCGAGCAGTGTTCCAAACATGTCGGCCTGATTGATTGGGATCCCCCAGTCCTCGGTTCTCCACCGTTGCGAGCGAAAGCACGCCTGGCGAACGTGGGCATGAATCAAACAGACTCGCAGTGAGATCTCGCGCCCCGGCCGACCGACGTGAAGCCCATCGACTTGGGAAACCTCGCTGACGAATTTTGCCGTCGCGGCGAGACGGCGCTGTGTCCTGTGCTCGAGCTCCCCAGTAAACGCCAGGGGCTTGACCGCCGCGCTCGAGTGGTAGCCGTTGATGAGCGACCAGGCGCCGAGGATGATCATGCCCATCAGTCCGAACCGCTGGTACGCGAGCGCACCGAGCCGAAGCTCCTCGAAGTCGACCCATGATGGAAGGGCTTCGGCGCGTTCGAAGAACCGTGCCAGCTCGACGGGTGGATCGGAGACCGATCCGAGGCCGCACCGCAGGCTTTGCTCGAACTGGGCCCTTGCGGGCTCGCCTGCTCGCTCAATCCATGCAGCAAGGGCGTCGGCGGTCGGGTCACTTTGCAAGTAGAGACGTGCGTAACGGTCTGCGTCCCCTCCGAAGAGCGCCAAGGCCTGTTCGCGGTTTCGATACCGAGTCGGCAACAAAGCGTCGCTGATCATGCGCTCCAATCCTAGGGCAGGCCACCGCGCTGACGAGGGGGAGCCAGGATTGCCGTTCGCTCTCAGGCGGCGTCCAAAGTCGGCTCTCCGCGGTTCCACCCGCAGGCGGTCAGCTCACCGGTCTGCAGCGCATCGAGCACGCGGAGCACCTCATCGACGTTTCGACCCACAGAGAGGTCGTTGACGCTCGCGAAACGGATGATGCCGTCGGGGTCGACGATGAAGGTTGCCCGTAAGCAGACGCCCGCGTCCTTGTGCAGAATGCCCAAGGCCGTCGAAAGCTCCCGCTTCGTGTCCGCCAGCATGGGGAAGGGCAGGTTTCTGAGGTCCGGGTGGTCGTTGCGCCATGCCAGGTGGACGTAGTGGGTGTCCGTGCTGGCTCCGAGAACCTGCGCGCCGCGTTCACTGAAGGCGGCGTTCTTCCGTCCAAACTCGGCGATCTCCGTCGGGCAGACGAACGTGAAGTCCATCGGCCAGAAAAACACAACCTGCCACTTGCCTGGGTATGAGTGATTCGTCACCTCCTCGAACTCGTGACCAGGCTCGGTGCTCACTGTGGCCTGAAGCTTGAACTCGGGGAATGGGTCACCAACGGTATGCATATCTTCTCCTTCTTGAGATTTATCTAGTCTGCGTGCCTTTTTTCGCGCCTACCGCGGCGCTTCTTGCCTCGAAGCAGAACTTGGTAGTCGCGGACTTCAAAGCCCTTGATCCGCTCGACGCGCGATACTTCTAAGGTGTCCCACGGCAAGTCGTAGATTTTTCCTGTGTCCTCATCGATGAAATGGTGGTGCCGCGAGACGTTGGAATCGAAAACGAGGCGACCCTCGGTCAAGACCAGGAGTCGCAGCAAACCCTTGTCCACGAAGAGATTGAGGGTGTTGTAAATGGTCGCACGGGAGATCATCGGAAACGCTTTGCTCACCCGCGCCCAGATCTCGTCTGCCGAGGGATGTTCATCGGTGTGAAGAACGTACTTGGCAATCGCCACCCGCTGCGCCGATGGCTTAATACCGTGGTCTTCGAGGAGCCTCGCTTCGGCTGGTCTCACGGATTAGACATAGTCTAAAAATAGAGAGTGTCAATACCTACGACCGGCCTCAGGCCTTCCACTTGATCAACAGGTCGACCAGCCGGGATTGCCGGCTGGTGTAGGGCGGATAGAACAGGGATAGTAGCGAGACGCGTGGATTTGTGAAGACCGGCCGCATCTTGCTGAACTCGACGAAGCCCTCGTGGGCGTGGTAGTGGCCCATGCCGCTTGCGCCCACTCCGCCGAAGGGAAGGTCGTGCTGGGCGAGGTGCATGATGCAATTGTTGATCGCGACGCCCCCGGACAGAGTGCCGTAGACTAACTCTTCCCGCCGTACACGATCCTTGGTGAACACGTAGAGGGCCAGTGGCCGATCTCGTGTCGTCACGTAGTGAACTACGTCGTCGAGGCTCCCGTACGTCTTCACCGGCAGGAGCGGACCGAAGACCTCTTCCTTCATGATGGTCATGTCATCGCTCACGTCCAGGACCAGGTGCGGCGGAATCTTGCGGAGCGCATCGTTGAAAGTGGCATCCGGCACGAGTGGCACGATGGTTGCTCCCTTTGATGCCGCGTCTTCCAAGGTGCTTCGCAGTCTCCTATACGACTTGTCGTCGATGATCGACGTGTAGCTGGGGTCGTTCGTGTCCGGGTAACGCTCGGGAAGGATGCGTTCTGCCGCAGCTACGAATGCGTCTCGGGCCCCGTCCGGAAGCCAGAGATAGTCCGGGGCCACGCAGGTTTGGCCAGCGTTGACGAACTTCGAGTACAAGATCCGCGAGGCAGCCTCCTCGATGTCGAAATCATCACACACGATAGTGGGCGACTTTCCGCCCAGCTCTAGGGTGACCGGCGTCAGGTTCTCGGCCGCCGCCCGCATGACGGCGCGGCCGGCGTCGGCGGAGCCCGTGAAGATGAGATGGTCGAAAGGCAGGGTTGAAAAATCTTGCGCGCGGACTCCCGGCAGGACCGCGATGGTGTCCTCATCAAACACCTGGCCGAGCTCTCTGTGGAGCAGACGGCATAGGTGCTGCGAGTTGCTCGCCATCTTGATCATCGCCCGGTTGCCCGCCGCCAGGACGCTGATGAGCGGGCTCACGGTGAGGAACAGCGGGTAGTTCCACGGGGACACGATGCCGACCACGCCCTTAGGCTGGGGAACGACTCGGTTGGACCCCGTAGCGAACAGCAACGAGACCTGGCGACGCTGAGGGCGCATCCACCCGGGCAGCGCCCCGAGCGTGTGACGGATCCCATCGACGCACGGAAAGATCTCGAGTATTTTCGACTCCTCGAAACAGCGGTGTCCGAAGTCTTGGCGGATGGCGTCGGCGATTGCGTCTGCGTTCTGTACGAGGACTCGTTCGAGAGCGCGCAGTCGCTTTCGACGCTCGTCCAGGCTCGGGTACGGATCGCGCAGGTAGGCATCACGCTGGAGCTTGAAAACGCGTTGAGCCTCGTTCTCTGCAAGATCGATCTGACGGAGTTGAGCAGTCTGAGCCATGGTGGTTCCTCAATCTGATGAGATTCAGAGGCGTAGCTTCGCCGTCAAGGGCTTCCGAGGCAACCCCAGGTTCCACCACCGAGCTAGAAGAGCTGTCGATCGAGCTCCTCGTGCCACCAGCGGATGGGTGCTTCTTCGGAGCCGTAGGTCAGGTGCTCGTTCGCGCCGCTCGCGAGGCCCTTCTGAATTTGCTCGCAGATCCAAAGGTCTTCCCCACTGAAGACTCCGTTCTGGATCAGCTCGAAGTTGAGCTCCCAGTGGGCCCGTGCTTTTTCGGTTTTGGGTTCCTCGGGAATGATCAGGTCGTGCTCCCAGCGAATTTCGCCGATCGCCGTAGGATACGCCGTGGCGCGGCTCACGAAACCCGGTTGGACGACGAAAATCGTATTGGGGAAGATCACGTACGTAGGGGTCGCGATGTCTCGAATCTCGCCGATCTCGCCCGATTCAACCGCCTGCGAGAAACCGGTCCGCCCGACGATGGACCGCACGTGCGGCCCCGTTCGCTCGGCGTAGCTTCGGTTGTCTCTAAAAAACGGCGCGACAGTGTTCTTGTGTAGGTGCTCGACGTGGTAGCCATCGAGGAACGCCTCCATCACTAGCTTCCAATTGGCCCGTCGGGTTGCGGTTGCCCGTCGAAACACGACGTGGCTATCGAGGCTCAAGGGCGCCAGGTCTTCCTCGAGCGGATCGAGAAACGAATCGAAATCGTACTCTGTACCCGGCGTCGCGACGACCCAGACCAAACCAAATCGCTCGTGCACTGGCAGAGCGACCAATGGGCGCGCGTCCTTGTCGAGTGATGAGAAGAGCCCTTCGTTCGGTACGTGCACCAGCTTGCCGTCCGTGTCGTAGGTCCATCCGTGATAGTGGCAGCGAAAGCTCTTGCGCACCTGGCAGAACCCCTCTTGCTCCAAGAGGCGTGCTCCGCGATGTCGGCACACGTTGAGCATCGCACGCAGATCCCCCTGTCGGTTGCGCGTGACTACGATCGGAGCCCCCAGGGCATCGTGCACCAGACATGTGCCCGGCGATGCCAGTTGCGAAACATGCGCCAACGGTATTGGCAATCGGCGCAGAAGCTTTCGTTCCGCCTCGAATTTCGATTGGTCCATGTAAACCGTGACAGGGATTCGAAAGTCGCCGATCAGCGGAACGGTTGGCGCTCGGTAGATGCCGGTCAGCTGCCGAACCAGATGCTGATGAACGCTTGGATTGCCTGACACGTCACCCCAACCATACACGAACCCTGGGATGCGCAATTGCGGGGCAGCCCTGCACCTGCGTCGGAGCTGGGTCCTCACCCGTGCCGTCGATGAAAAACGGACCGACCCTTGGACCGAGTCCCAAGTCCGGGAGTTCCTAGCCGAAGCGCGCATCCCCATGCGGCTGGCAGCAAAACGCCGATTCCGGTTTTCCCGTCTCGAAGACAAGGGCTCGTCCTTGCACGGTAGCGAGCCCTCCACCGAGATGCGGCGCCGCGCTGAGCAGCGATTGCCAAAGGGCACAGTGCAGGACGGCTCGGTGCTTTCCCTCCCCTTTGCGGACGAGACCTTCGACTTCGCCGGCTCGATCGAGGTATTCCGCTACCTGAACGCGGCCGACAACGACCTAGGCCATCGCGAGCTCCTGCGCGTGGTGAAACCCGGCGGCGTTTTCTTTGGGACATACGTGAATCGCTTCGTCGCTGATGGCTTCATAAGCTCGCCTGGGGCGTTTGGGACAAGGCTGACCCGGCGACGATGGCGCGCAATGGCACGTGCAAACTCATTCGGCCCGCGCGAAATCGATGTACCGCGCACGCCAATCCGCGTGTCCCCAAACCAAGAACCCCGCTCGCTCGTATCCGGTCTGCGTCATCGGCGAGGACCGCAAGACGCTTGGTCTCGACAGATGACGCGCACGGGCGGCGTTCGCAGCGACTTTCAGCCATCGAACCTGCCGTACTCATCGTCCGAGGGTTCGGTGTTTACGAGGGTCGAGCTACGATGTAGCCTCGATTTTCCTTGGCCTCACCCGGCCATCTGTCGCTCCAAAGAAGGTGGTATCGTGCCTGACCGGAACTTGACCGTGTCGCTCTGCGTATGCGCCGCGCTTGTCGCGGCCGGCTGCAGCGGCAACTCCGTGTCGGTCCCTTGCTATTCCGAGCTGCGCGTCGATCTCGCGGTCAGCGTGGACGGGGAGGGTCAGAGCATCGTTCTCGACGAGGTCCTCTGGACCATCACCGGCAATGGAACGGCCCCAATGTCAGGCGCCATCGACACCAGCGCCCCTGGCGCCACACCCTCGGTCGAGGTGTTCGGGCTGAACCCCGGGAGCTACATGATCGATCTCGAAGCCAGCACCGTCGATGGCGAGACGCGCTGCCGAGGGTCGGCGCCGTTCGATGTGTCCGCAGGCGTTTCGACCGAGGTGGCGGTGCTCCTTCGATGTAAGGTCAGCCAACGTTTCGGTGCCGTTCGAGTGAACGGCAAGTTCAACATTTGTGCCGAGCTCACTCAGGCCGTCGTTGCTCCCCTCCAGACGTCGATCGGCAATCGGATCGCGGTTCGCTCGCAAGCAGAGGACGAGGAAGGCGACCCGATTGCCTACGCCTGGACCGCCGACAGCGGAGCCTTTGGAAATCCGTCGGCAGCGGCCACCTTTTACACCTGTGAAGAAGCCGGTATCCACTCGCTCACGATCTCCGTGAGCGACGACGGCTTCGTCTACTGCGACGATCGCTGGACGGTCGCGATCCGCTGCGTCGACGAGGGCGGCACGGGTGGCACCGGCGGAAATGGAA
>JBAVOF010000532.1:0-12628 GCA_049691835.1 Polyangiales bacterium | reverse complement strand
AGATGGAGGGGCGCCCGGCTGCTGCCGGCGTTGAGGCGCGTGCTGTTGGGCACGAGCTCGTAGAGCGAGGGAAAGATCTCGCCGAAGGGGAGATACTCGCCGAACATCACGAGCCGGTTCTTGTCGTACACCTGCCCGCTCAAACCGTCGGCGTCGACGATCAGCGCCGAGTTGAACCGCTCGCGAAACTCCGTTCCCGGAACGAACGTGGTCGTCCCGAACAAGATGGGGCTTTTCAGGTCGGCGCGAACCTCGCTTCGAAAGCTTGGGAACGAGCGCGGCAACCACGGATAGAACGTCGCCTCGGGCCACACGATGAGGTCGAGGGGGCCCGATTGCTCCTCGAGGGCGCGGGTCTGCGCTTGATAGCGACGGCGCCTGGCAAACGGGTCGGCCAGGGTTTCGGCGATCGAGACGTTGCCCTGCACGAGGCCCACGGTGAGCGATGGGGCGTCGGCGACTTGCTCTTCGATCCACGCGATGCGGTGGGCGCCATAGGCAAGCGTGGCTCCAAGGTAGAGTAGAACGCCGAGCAGAAGCTCCGCCGGCCACCTGCGCGCACCCCGAGCCGCCCGCAGGCATTCGAACAGCGCCACATTGACGGCCGCCACCGTGGCGCTCGCGACCAGCGGCCCCCCGAGATCGACCGTTTGAACGAGGAGCGGGACTTCGATGAGCGCGTTTCCGAGGTAGGCCGGAAAGAGCGTCGGATACAACCACTCGGTCACCAAGAGTGTGGGGATGGCTGCGACGGCGATGCTCCAGCCGCGCCGGCGAATCATCCAGTACAAGAGCCCCTGAACGCCAAATTGAAGCCCGAGGTAGACCGAAAACGCACCAAAAATCGCGGCGCTCGCCAGCGCCCCGAAGCCCGAAAAAACGCGCGTGAACTCCCACATGAAGTGGTACCCGCCCGCGATTGCGACGGCGCCGTAGAGCCAGCCGACGAGCAGCGCGGCCGTCCACGAGCGATTCGATACGCGTTCGAGGGCCACCCACAAGGGGATGAGGCACACGAGCTCGAGCGGCCAAAGACGAAAACCCGCCCATCCGAGAAACAACACCGCCCCGCCGAGACAGGCAAGCGCGTAGGCCCGCCACGTGGGGGCGGAGGTTCGGGACTCTCGAGCGACCACGCGATGTTCCCTACCACGAGAATCGAGGGGTCGAACATCCCGAAGCACCGTTGACGCGCGATCGCCGGCTCACATACGGTGCATCCGGATGAGCGTCGCGACGGTCCCGGAAGACGAACGCGCTCGCGGCGCGCGCCGTTGGGTCGCTCGACTCTTCTGGGTCGTGCCTCTCGTCTTCTACGGGCTGACCGTCAGCCCGACACCCGGATGGGTCGACGCCGCGTTCGTCGCACGCGTGGTGCACCAGGTGAAGCTCACGGTGTGGGTCAACCACCACACCCTCTTCACGCTCGTCGGGGCCGGTTGGCTTCGGTTGATGCCCGCCACGATGGAGCCGCACTACGCGCTCAACGTGCTGTGCGCGCTGCTCGCGTCCCTCACGGTCTACCTCGTGTTCCGCATCGGGCTTCGGCTGACCCGGAACGTCTGGGCGTCGGCGCTCGGCGCGACCGTGTTGATGGTCTCGCACAGCTTGTGGTGGCACGCGACGATGCTCGAGGTCTACACGCTGAGCACCGTCCTCTTGTCGGCGACCTTGCTCTTCGTGGTGCGGTTCGATCAGGAGCGGCACCTGCGCGATCTGGCACTCGCGACCTTCACCTTCGGCCTTGCATGCTCGAATCACCCGCAGATGGCGTTCATCGGCGTCGGGTTCGTCGGGCTCTTCGCGCGGCCCGAGGTGCGGGCGCGTGTGCTTCATGCCGGGCCGCTGCTGCTGCTCGCGGGTTGCTTCCTGCTCGGGTTTCTCCCCTACCTGTGTGTGTTCGGCTTCGAGCTCGCCTCGCGCGTCGGCGGCTCGCCCGCTGCAACGGTGGGAACGGTGATGCAGCGGATGTTGTACGAAGCAAGCGGCGGCGGCTTCAAGCAACACATGTTCCCCGACGGGATCACGACGCAGCAGAGGCTCTTTTGGTGGGGCTACTGGTTCGCGTGGCTCGTCTACAACTTTCTACCGCCCTGGCTGCTCGTGGCGCCCGTGGGCCTCTGGCAGTGGTGGCGCCGACGCGAGCGGCGCGCGTCGTTTCTGTTCTTTGCGCTGGTGCTCGCCGCGCAGATCGTCTGGTCGGCGAACTACATGATCTGGGACATGTGGGCCTTTGCGCTTCCCGTGTACACGCTCATGGGTGTGTTGGTGATCGTCGGCATCGCGGGGTTGGCGGAACGCGGACCCGCGTGGCGCACGGTCATCCTCGCGCTCGCGCCGACCGTGGCCCTGACTCCGTGGCTCTACGCACGCGCCGCGGACTGGGCGTCGAACAGCCAGTGGGCAACCGAGGCGCTCGAACGAATCCCCGAGTTCTCACAGGCCACCGCCTTTTGGGACCCCCTCGACTACTTCCTCGACCCAAACAAACGGGGGTACGACCGCGTGGAGCGCTACGCCACCACCATCCTCGAAGAGCTCGAGCCCAACGCCTGCTACTGGGGCAACGAGGCGACTGTCTTCTATTCGCTGAGCTTCTACTACAAGGACGTCCTCGGACGACGCCCCGACGTTACGTACCACCTCGTCTTCGGCATCCTGGAAGACGACCGAGCCTTTCAACGCCATGCCGCGAAGATGCTCGGCCAGCTCGACCGCGGATGCCCCGTGTACGTCTCGTCGCTCGGCTATCCAGAGCGGAACGTGCTCGACCACGTGTATGCGCGACTCGATTCGCGACGCTCACTCGCCAACGTGCGCCGCCTGAGCACCGAAGCGTTCGTCGAGACCTTTCCGACATACAGCCTCGTCCCGATCCCGATCGCGCCCGAAGAGGCAGCGAAGGTTTTCAAGCTCCAGCGCCGGGCCCCTAGCTCGAATGAAAACGAGTCCGAACGCTAGAGTCCCAGGCACCGTGGATCGGTCGTGACTTCGAAGTCATCGAAGAGGACCGATCGCGGCGGATCGAAGATTTCGAGCGGGCCCTCCGACGGTCGAATGGCGAGGCGGACCTGGAACCAACGCTCCGCCCACTCCGGTGGCAGACAGATTTCGTCGTAGCGTCTCCAACCGCCTCCTGGTAGAAGGGCTGCGTTCGGCTGCTTGACGCACGACTCCCCTTCGACACACTCGAAATTCGGGGAAAGTGCGCCGAAGAAGGCCCAGCGGAGCTCCACACCAGGGTCCCCGGGCACGTCCGCGTAGAACGTAAGCATCGGCCTCCCGCGTTCGTCAGGAGGAGGAACCCAGACCCAGGTCTCCACATCGATGAAGGCTTGGCTGCTAGCGTAGGATACCTCGAGAGCCCCTCTTCCGGGAGGGCGAGCTCTATTCGGATCGTCGATGATCCCGACCTGATCCGTGCCCGTCGGGGTGTCTGACGGTTCGACGATGCGGACACCCGGCCAACGATTGGGCGCCGAATCAAAGCTTGGATCGAGGATATCGAGCGATTCGCCGCACGAAGGATCGGAGATGACTTCGAGGTCATCCACCACCAGCTCGGCCTCGTTGGCAGCCGGTTCGGGTCGCAGTTCGGGTTGCATGGCGAAATACAGCTCGAGGATGTTTCCGAATGTGCGCGGCGGGAGGCAATATTTGTAAACGACAGGAGAGTCTGTCGCGACGAACGTGTCCAGGGGCCTTGTGGCTATGCGCAATCCGGGGAAGGTGCCCAGCCCCGCGAGGAAACGCTTGGTGCTGATGCCACGCGCAGTGAACCTCAATGCTGGTGACGGCAGCGTGTCCGAGCGAGGAACCGACACCGTGGTCCACATCGCGGCGAGGTTGGTGCCTCCGCCGGGCTTGTAGATGCGGGCTCCACCCGAACCGTCGTTGCCGACACCGGCGACCACCCCGCCGGACGTCGCGCCTTCGCCGCCGAGCTCCACGCGGAACTCCCACCCGTCGACCCCCGGCTCCGCATTCCCGTTGAGAACCTCACCCCGGAGCAGGGCACTCTCCGGGTTCGGCGACCAGGATTGCGAATCGGTCGACCTCGATTCGGCCCTCCGGCGCGGAGAAGCAGTCTGGCAACTTCCCGGAAGCGGCCACTTGAAATTTCACCGGGCCCCCGTACCCCGCCTCCCCAAGGCAGATGCGATGCGTCTGCCATCCCGGATACAGCACTAGCACTGTATCCGGCAGCTCGCGAAAGGCCCGATTGTATCCAACGGCCACACCATCGACCTTGGTGGCTCGATACTTGACCTCGATCACGAACGGCTCCGCCAAGTCGTAGGGTGGCATGTCCACCGTCTGCGCAACGGCTCCGGCGTTGCACACGACGCTACTCTCGAACGACGCGATACCCTCGTCATCCTGCCCTTGTTCGAGCGCGATGACCGTCGCTCCGTTGGTGGTGTCCGGCCAAGCCTCGGGATCGGTAAATTCAGGATCCTTAAGCCCACCCTTCCACGCGCAGGGGTCTCCCGCGTAACCAGGAACGCACGCACAAAGACCACCGCTGGAAGTCGTCGCGCACCATTCGTGTTCTCCGCATGGTGTCGAACACGTAGCCACGCACTGCCCCGACTCTTCGCTGAAGCCGTCTCCGCACGAGGCTTCAGCGCCGCAACCCGCTATCGCCAGAGGAAGAAGTAGCCAACCAAGCATGCTAAAGTCCTGGGCAACTCGGATCCGTCGTGACCTCGAAGTCATCGAAGAAGACCGACCTCGGAGGATCGAAGACCTCCCGCGGGCCTTCGGAAGGTCGAACGGCAAGGCGGAAGCGGAGCCATCGCTCGGCCCATTCAGGTGGCAAGCAAACTTCGTACCGACGCCAACCGCCGCCCGGAAGGAGGCTGTCGGTGATTGGTGTCGCAGGACACGAAGGAGACCCAACGCACTCGAAGTTGACCGCGGTGGAACCACCAAGCGCCCAAAACAAGCCGAGCCCAGGGTCGACGGGAGCATCCGCGTGAAACACCAACATGGGATTTCCGACCTCGTCCGGTGGCAGGACCCACACCCATGATTCTGCGTCGATCCGCGCCCGGCTATTCGAGTATCGAATCTCGAGAGCGCCGGCGCCGGGCGGGCGCGCGTGTGCCGGATCATCGATCAGCAAAACTTGGCTCGAGGGGTCCTGCAGCTCGATCAGCATGCTCACCCCTGGCCATCGGTTGGGCGCAGAGTCAAAGCCCGGGTCCAGCAGATTTGTCGCCGATCCGCATTTGGGATCAGTAGCGATCTCAACGTCGTCAACGAAAAGCTCGGCGGTCAAGGCGCCATTCGGTCGGAAAAACAGGTCCGAAACTCGCCCGTGCGTGTGAGGCGGCAAGCAATACGTCGCCGTCCGGGGGACGTCGCCGCCTACCAGCGTGTCGAGGAAGTGACGCGCGACGCGCCCACTGGGCACGGTGCCGAGCCCCACGTCGAACCAGCCCGCGGCTCTTGCGTAGTACCAAAAGCGCAGCGCCGGCGAAGGCATTGTCGTGGCAAGCGGTACCGATACCCGGGTGGTCGCGAAGGCCACTCTCGTAGTGCCCTCCGACTGGAACAGGCGCACGCCGTCGGTGCCGTCGCGTCCCGCTCCCTGTATGAGTTCGGCCTCTGGGAAACCAGTGCCGTCAGGGGAGATGATGAAACGCCATCCTCCGCCGTCAACCTCTGCCGTCCCATTGGCAACCGTCCCCGGTGCCGGACACTCCCCGGGTTCAGCGACCTCGACTGAAAACCTGTCAACTTCAATCAGTCCAGTCGGCGCGAAGAAGCAATCCGGCAACCTGTCCGATGCCGCCACCTGAAACCTGACGTCTCCGCCATAGGCTGCTTCGCCCAGGCACAGGCGCTGCGTTTCCCAGGCCGGGAACGGCGCGGCGCTTTGAAGCTCTTGGAACGCTCGCCCATAACCGACGGCGACGCCGTTCACGTTCTGCGAACGGAACGTCACCTCCGCTACAAGCGGCTCCGCGTCTTCGTAGCTGGGCATCTGGACTACCTGGGCAACAGCCCCGGCATTGCAGACAACGCTACTTTCGAAGGAGGCAATTCCCGTTGCGGACTCGCCCTGCGCCAACGGGATGATTACAGCGCCGTTCGTGGTGTCCGACCAAATCTCCGAATCTGCGAACTCGGGATCGCGAATCACTCCTTTCCACGCACATGGCTCGCCGTCGTAGCCAGGAGCACAAACGCAGACCCCTCCGTTCTCGGTCTCAGCGCAGAGCTCGTGCTCCCCGCAAGGCTCGTCACAGGCGGCGACGCAAACACCCGCTTCTTCGCGAAAACCGGAGGCACAGGAAGAGTCGTTGCAGCCCAGGGTACCTTGGGCGAGGGCAAGGATGAAGGCGAGCAAGCCACGACGCATGAGGGCGAGGATGGCGCACAGGGACATTAAATTCAATGTGCTCCACGGTCCTCGAAAACAATTACGTATGGATCGAGAGACACGATCCGTGCTCTCCTCGCACAATGCGAGCACCTTGGTTGGTCGTGGGCACGTTTGCATTGGTGGGCGTTGGAACGGTGATCGTCACGATCATGGGGTCAGGCCCTTGCAGTCCTCCACCGTGCCAAAACGAGAACGACTCCTGCCAGCAGACTTGTAACGGTCCAATGACCTACACGTGCGTAAAGGACGAGACTGGCGCGTTGGATTGCCGGTCGCCCGGAGCTTGCGACGCGCTCGTCCTCTGCGATCCCCCTCCCCCATGCTTCGTCACGGAATGTACCCGCACCCTCCAATGCTGTGACGCAGCGACGTACGTCTGCGATGGGAACGTATGCTGCAAAACGACGCCGGCAGGAGTAGGGGCGAACTGCCAACTCGAGAACGGCGACCCCGGCACCTGCAACGACGCCCACGAGTGCGCGCCCTAACGCGCGCACCGGAGAGCTAGCCTCCAGTCACAACATGCACTTGGAACCGTTTGGTACGACGGAATCGAGGGATCTCAGGTGGTTCAAGACCCCCGGGCGCGCTGGCGAGGAGGTTTGGTTTTGCGTCTCCCTCGTTGGCGACATCGACCTGGACTTCGTGCGCACCCGGCTCGTTCACTTTGAACGATGCCGTGTACACACCGCTTCGTCGGGAGGTGAACTGTTTTTCGATGAGGTGATCGCCGGAAGCTGGGGCCCGAACTTGGAGTAAAACCTCGTTGAGGTCAACCACGGGGGTGGGGGTTTGGACGACTAGTTGAAGTCGGACCTGATCCCCGGCTCGATACAACCTCGATGCACCACTGATACCGACGTTGATGTGGGGGTGAAAACTGTAGGCGTTGAGCGTGAGAGCAAAGGGCTCAGCAGGAGGTCTGACGCTGACCTCCCAGTTGCCGGGGGTGGGCTCCTCGATCGTGATCGCGCGAAAACCCCGTTCGGGCGAGCCATGGACTACGCCTGCTCGCGCGAGGTCGAGCACCTCGCCCTCGGGCCTCCGAATGGCGAGCTCGAAGTCGGCGTTCAGCGTATGGCTGAAGGCGAGCTTCAGATATGCTGCGCCCTGTCCGACCACGACCGTTTGTGCACCTCGCCGGAACGCCTCCAGCGAAGCGTGGAGCGCGGGCGGCCCAAACCGCCGTTCGTCGTAGACGCGCATGATCTCGGCGCGAATTCGCTCGGCGTCGCGAATCGGGTCCCCGCCGAGAACGACCTCGTAGTATGCGCCTTTGCTTTGCTCCGCGAGCTGCTGAAGACCAGCACGATCGCGACCTGTGCCAATGGAGCATACGCGTATGCCTTGACGACCGAGCTCATCGCCGATTCGCCTCGGGTCCTGGATGGGTTCCTGACCCGTCGAGAAGAGGAGCATCGTTTGGGCTGCGGGGCGGTCGTCTGACGCCCTGATCGATCCGCGCGCATTCTTGATCGCATCTTGTAGACCCGCGGTCGGCTCGAAACCCGGTCGAGGCACCCCAGTCCCGTAGCTCACCAAGTGGATCTTCTCCTTCGTCGCGGGAACCGCTTCTGCGTACGCGGCGGCCTCGTGCCACCAGGATTCCGAGTGCGGGTCGAGGACAGCAGCGTCGTTCGGATGGATTCGGTTCTCGACCACGGCGGCGTAGCTGAAAAACATACTGGACGGTCCCCACGCGATGCTCTGGTAGTCAGCGCGCTTCTTTGCGGCCACGCCGGAGGCCACCTGCACGCCACGAGTGTCGAGAATCACTGCAGCGCACGATTTGCCCTTGCCCGGAGCCGCCAGGTCGGGATGGACTTGGTTGTGGTTCGAATCTGCGTCGGCGCGGTGGTTCGCATCATTGCAGAACTCGATGATCCGGCCCCAATCCGGCCCGGTGGCGGTGATGAATGGAACGTTGGGCTTGCTGCCGCCGACCCACTTGGGCTTCGCCCCCATGATGCACGCGGGGTCTGCGTCCCCCGCGCACTGAAGATCCTTTCCACTTGCCCCAATGTATTCGTCTCCGAGCCCGAACGCGTAGTGCCCAAACTCGTGGAGAACGGTGAACGGCGATTTTACTGCAGTGTCAGCTAGCGCCATCTTGATGTTGCTTTCGCCGAATACTTCTTCGCCCAACGCGTCTGGATGTTCCGTATCGAAGTACGAGGTGATTCCGGATTGGGGATCCAGAAGCCAAACGTCAGCATCGGGCGCGAGCCACCACGTGTCGTCGTTGTAGAGGTAAATCCGCGCGAATCTCACCGCGCCGCCGGTCGTGGCGTGAAGGATCTTGGAAGCTTCCTCGAAGCAATCGGCCCACGCCGCTAGGGTGGCTGAGTCAGCCTTGTACCGCACCGAGACGATGAGCTCGACATCGCCGCCACCGAATGTTCCGTAGCCCATGCGGCACCCTCGCCCGCACCTAGACCAGGCGTCAATACGTAATCATTCACCCATGGAGCAGGTGCCTAATGCAAAATCGTCCAGATACACGTGCTCTTGGGTGATCGGCGCGCCGGGCTCGGATCCGGGTCCCGCGCGCACCGCGACGCGAAACCAGCGACCGGCCCATTCGGGCGGGAGGCAGACTTCCTCGTTTTGCTGCCACGTGTCGATGGTGCGAATCGGCCCGGAAACCTCTTCGTCTCGTCCGAGGAACCACCGGACGTCCATCGAGGGCTCGGTCGGGCTTCGAGAGTAGAAGGTGAGCGCCGGGTTTGGCTCGTCCTCGGGGATCCGCACGTAGGTTTCCATCGAGACCTCAGCGGCGCTCGTCCAGTAGGTGAGGTCGAGCACGCCGTCGCCCGTATGTGCCAACGCCGTCTCGCCCTTCATGACGACGGCTTCGCTCGCCGACGAAAGCGCCGCGCCGAACCACGGGATGGGCGCAGACTCGAACCCCCTGTCGAACAGGACATCGTCGTTGCCACACCGCTCGTCGCTCGTGAGGCTCACTTCGCCGATCACGAGCTCCACGGCTTCGTCGCTCGTGTCCGGAAGCGAAAACCCGAAGTCGATGACGGTGCCATGCGTCCATGGAGGTAGGCAGTAGAGGCGGCTGAGGCCGGAGTTGTTCCCCACGGTGGTGTCGATGGTGCCGACGAGCGTGTCGACCTGGCGGCCGCGGTCGTCGAGGCCGACGATGGTGCCGGCGTGAACGCCGAAGATCTCTTGGTTGGTGGCGCGCCACCAAAAACGCACGGCTGGCGACTCGAGGGTGGTGCTCCGTGGCACCGACATCCGCGTCCACATCATGCCGCGCCCAGTGCCGCCCGCGGCGCGAACGAGCCGGGCCCCGGGGGTGGCTCCTTCGCGGCCCGCGCCCTCGACCAACTCGAACGTCACGTCGCCTTCCGTCGAAGACTTCCACGGAGCGCCGTCGGGCTCGGCGTCTCCGTTGAGGACCTCGCCAGGCTCTGGACACTCACCCGCGCTTGCGGGGGTGATCGTGAAGCGGTCGATGCTGATGCGGCCTTGGGGCTCCGAGCCGTTCACGCACTCGGCGAGGCGCTCGGACGCGGAGAGCTGCACGGTGACCGGGCCGCCGCTCGGCGACGGGCCGTAGGTGCCCTCCCCCAAGCACACGCGAGTGGGCGTCCACGCAGCGTCGGTCGGTGCGACGCGAGTCCACGCGCCGTCGAAGCCGATTGCCATGCCGTGCACGCCCTGCGCGCGATAGTTGATTTCGGCGACGAACGGGACGGCGCTCTCGAGGCTCGGCATCTCGACCACTTGGAAGATGCGGCCCGCGTTGCAGACAGCGATGGGGAGGAGCGCGCCCTCACCGATGTCGTCGTCGCCCGGCGACGTGTTGAGAACGGTGGTGCCTGGCGTGCGCTCCCACGGGCTCTCGTCGACGTCGAGGGTGAAGCCCGGGTCCTCGATGAGGCCGCTGAAGGTGCACGGGTTGCCCGAAAAGCCCTGAGCGCAAACGCATTCTGGCGGTGTCGCCTCGGTGTCACAGAACTGGAGCGCCCCGCACGGCCCGTTGCACTTTCGCTCGCTACAGACACCGTCGATCTCGGCGAGCCCATCCTCGCAAATTGCGGTCTGGCAGCCGCTTGGGAGAGCGGCACAGAAGCCGAGCGAAACGCCTAGAATCGATGCGAGATGTCGTGAGCGAAAGCTGAAGCGTGACAAGGCCTTGGGGAGTGTACCCGGCACGGGGGTCCATGGCCATCACGCGCGGTCGCGTCCGAGGTGGTCGCGCAACCAGTCGCGGTCGTGGCGGTGATGCGCATCGGTCTGTTTCTGTCGAAGGAAGACCGTTCCGAGCGTCCGGTAGGCGGGGAGCCGTTCCCGGGCGAGACCGAGCCCGAGATCGACCTCACGCAGATGGATGGGCCGACGAAGGACGACAGGACGGAAGACTACGCGTTTGGAGGTGCCGGCGGCGTCGACGAAGCCGGTGACGTTCTGGGGGCTAGCCCGTCGGGCGCAAGATCAGTGCCGACGCTCGCGGTACTAGCTCGTTATGTCGCGTGGGACCGGACAATCTCCATCCAGCGGCCGCCGCCATCTGTACGAACCCAACCATGCTTTTCATAGAACGAGTGCTCATCCTGCGTCTCGAGGTGCCAGCGCCGAACTCCTCGAAGGGCCGGTGACTCATGCAAGAACTTCAGGAGCTCCGTCCCCAATCCCTTTCGTTGGTACTCTTCGATCAAGAAGATGTCACAGAAATAGGCGTAGGTAGCCCGATCGGTGACAACTCGTCCAAACCCGATCTGAACATCACCTAGGTAGACGCCAGCGCATAGCGAGTGCTGGACCGCGCGATCGACCGTCGCTCGTTGAATGCCCTTTGCCCAGTACGACCGGAATGCCAGATAGCGATGGATTACGTCGACGTCGAGCCGCGCGTTGTCGGTGCTGAGTAGGAATTCGCCAAGCTCAAGCTCGCGAGGTTCGTCGTTTTCCATCTCCACGCTCCTTGCTGTCGAAAGCGATTCGCGTCGCCGTCGACCACCAGGATCTGACCTCCCTCATACGCTATGCCATGACATGGGCCTTAGTCACCAAGTCATCTGGCTCAAACGGCTCGTCGATGCACGTCGCGCGAAACCGAGTCGCTTCTCGATGGCTATGTCTGTCACCAACTGCGGTCATCAATGCGACGTCC
This sequence comes from Polyangiales bacterium, assembly GCA_049691835.1. Taxonomy (GTDB): domain Bacteria; phylum Myxococcota_A; class Polyangia; order Polyangiales; family Houyiibacteriaceae; genus SG8-38. The sequence continues at coordinate 1,103 of JBAVOF010000532.1, read as the reverse complement.
GCAGACATTGACAGACCCCTATTCGCAGACGCGAAACCCCGGCGATCAAAGGTGATATGGCCCTCCCCCGCCTCCGGAGCTCGAGCTCGGACACCACAAGATCGGGTGCCACTCCGTCGCCTCCCAGGCGGGGGGCACTCGATCAAGACCATCCAGGCTCAGCTCGGGCACCGTTCCGCGCAGAGCACCCACCGCTACGCCCACTTGGGCAGCAAGGCGCAGCTCCGACTCGTCGAGTCCTGCTTTCTTAGCCCATCGGGCTACAGCTGAGAGCCGAATTGCGCGGTGCTAGCTCGTTATGTCGACTTGCAACGCACTCCAGACGGCGTTTGGATCGCCGATCTACAACTCCGCTTCGTCTCCCTGGATCTCACAACTCCCTTTCTTCGCCGGAAAGACCGCGATTCCGCTCGCGCGTCCGCACAAGTCGGATCGCGCGGGGTCGCGCTGGGCTGCGCGGCTTGCGACGAAATGACGCCATGTGCCGGGGCGCAGGGTCTTCTGAATCCCCCACCGCTCGGTGCCGTGTTTCTGCTTGAGGGCTCGGGTTTCGATGGCCTGGCGGAGCTCGAGCTGTTGGAAAAGACGTTTTCGGTCTGGGACCGATACGGGTAGCACAGCCAAGAGGTGTCGCTGCTGGCGGTACTTCCTCTTGAGACCTCGTCGCTCGGCAGCGGCGGCGTCTCGGTAGCGACTCCACTCACGTTGACGATGGAGCCGGGCTTGGTGCAGGGTCTGCTCATACTCGTTGTACAAGCTTTGGGGTGGAGTTGCCCCGCTTCGGTGGACGGTTAAGCGCTTGCGCGTATTGGGGTTCGGTTGATTCGTTCAAATTGAAGGGGTGAGAGGTAATCAGGCGCCGAGTGGCGACGCTTGGGATTGTACCAGCCTTCGACGAAGTCGAAGATGGTCATGCGCGCTTCAGTCTGGGAGTGGTGTGTCCTGACTTTTCCGGAGAGGGATAACTGGACTCGCTGCCCTTCACGATGCGTTCCGTAGTTCGTACTCCACGGGCGCTCAACGCCTTCGGCTTATTCGCTCGAGCGCGACGCTGAACGCTGACGACGACCTGATAGTCGTTCTTCTTGAGGACGGTGCCGTCC
>JBAVOF010000531.1:0-2760 GCA_049691835.1 Polyangiales bacterium | reverse complement strand
CGCCAAGCCCGAGCCACCGCCGCCTCCCCCCGCGCCCGTTGCCAAACCGACGCCCGCGCCCGAAGCACCGGTGAACGCTGCGCCGAATCCGGACTGGGCCGACGAGGCCCCGGACCAGTACGAGGCGCGCTCTCCGAACAACCCCGACTGGGTCGACGAGACCAAGGCGCCCCCGCTTCCCCCAAGGACGCGCAGCGCTTCGGCCCATTACGGCCTCCGATACGCCAATCGGAACCTGACGATGCCTCGCGGCATGATGAGAGGCACGTTCGACACCGACGTCGGCCGGCGCGTCGAGGGCGCCCAGGGTGTCGACGACGAGCCCTTCGGACCAACGGGCACCATCGGGACGATGAACTTCGGGGTAGCCATGAGCCTGGCCGACGGCTTCGAGGTCGGCTTCTCTCGATATCGGATGGGCTCCTTTCCCGGTGTCAATGTCTTTCCCGGTTTCGGATTCGGCGATGAAGGGCTCGCCGCCTTCAGCATCTCACCCGACGTGAAATTCGGGGACATCCCTCTGTACGCGCGCGTGCAGGTATTCGAGAGCGATGTCGTCAAGGTCGGCGTCGATGCGGTGTTCCGAATTCCGGTTCGGACGGTGTTCGGCTTTCTGGGCGGCCTGCCGCTTCGCTTCATCGTCGACGAGCGGTTCGCGTTCGATACGGGCTTGCAGTTCACCGTCGACTCCAACCCGCAAGGCCCTTCGATCTGGTCGATCAACTTCCCGTTCAACTTCATCGCCAACGCGACCGAGCGGTTCTTCCTCAAGCTGAACAGCGGAATGAACCTCTTCGACCTAGGCGGGACGGTAAGCGCCGCGACTTCCGGGTTGGTTCAAGGGCCGTTCTATCTCATCCCGCTCGGCTTCGGAGCCGGATACACCGTGGACCCGCGCTCCACGATGATGGATGTTTTCGCAATCTTCGAATTCCCCGCGCTCTACGGGTTCACCAGCCGCGCCTCCCAGGTAACGACCGAAACCTGGCAAGTGATCATCGGGCTCAACGTCTATTCGCCCGTGTTGTTCAAAGGACGGGCGGTTCGATGATTTACGCGCTCGGACCACGGCGCGTGCGCATAGAAGGTCAGGTCTTCGTCGCCAGCTCGGCCACTGTGATCGGCTCGGTCGTCTTGATGGACAAGTCCAGCGTCTGGTTCAACGCGGTCTTGCGTGGGGACTCGGACGAGATCTTGGTCGGTGAAGAGACCAACATCCAAGACGGCGCGCTATTGCACACCGATCCCGGAATCCGTCTCGTTCTCGGCCGTGGCGTCACAGTCGGCCATCACGCCGTCGTGCACGGCTGCGAGGTCGGCGACTACAGCTTGATCGGAATCAATGCGGTCATTCTGAATCACGTGACAATTGGCAAGTACTGCACGATTGGAGCCAACGCGCTGCTCACTCAAGGGCAGGAAATTCCAGACTATTCGGTGGTCTTGGGCTCCCCAGGGAAGGTGGTTCGCCAGATCGACCCGAGCCAACGCGACGGACTCGAAAAGAGCGCCGCGGGTTACGTGAGCCGAGCGCGCCAGTACCTCGAGGTGCTGCGGCCAGACATGGGTTCGTCCTGAGCTCAAATCCGGTCGAGAAGGGTTCGCTCACCGAGCTCTTCGCACAAGGATTCAAGCGCGGGTCGGTCGGGCCCAGTCCAGCGAAGATCCTCCAGCGACTCGGCGATCGGCGCATCGGTTCGCAAGGTGGCCAGTCTTCGATACAACATCGCTTCGTCGCGATGCTCGCTCAGATTGTGGGCGAGTGTTGCGGCACCTCGGACCTGCACACCCCAGCGCTCGTGGTCGTCAGGGATCTGTTCCAGGTGCGCAAGCTTCGCAAGGACAGCCGAGGCGCTCTTGGGTCCCCATCGGGCAATGCCGGGAATCCCGTCGGCGTCATCCCCCACCAGCGCTAGGTAGTCTGGAATTGATTCGGGTGGAACGCCGAACTTGGCGCGTACGCCCTCTGCGTCGAGGATGATATCGCGCCGTCGATCGAGAGTGACGATCTCGGTTCCGCGGACGCACTGACAGAGGTCTTTGTCGGGCGAACAGATCACGACCTGCTCCACGCCGACCGCTAGCCGGAACTTCGCCGCGGCACTGGCAAGCGCGTCGTCGGCCTCGAGCTCGACCATCGGCCAGGTCACCATCCCGAGAGCCTTGCTCGCACGCTCCACCAAAGGGAACTGACCTAAGAGCTCGGGGTCCAGACCTTCGCCCGTCTTGTAGCCCTCGAACAGCGTGTTGCGGAACGACTCGACGGTCTGGTCGAAGGCGCAGCCCACGTGGGTCACGTTCTCGTCCCGAAGCATCGCGGCCATCGATCGTAGAAAACCCCGCGTGGCTCCGACCTCCCGCCCGCTCGGGGATTTCGCCGCCGGCGCGCCGAACCAAGACCGAAAGAGCTCATAGGTCCCGTCGACCAAATGCACCTTCATGGCCCGTTCTTACCGCACCTTCACGGCTCAGCGCTGCGCCGTTCGGAGAAGGACTCGTATTTCGAGGACTTGTGAAACGATCTTGAGAACGTCGCGGAGAGATACGAGCCCCTCCGAGGAGGTCGTATGGTAGCGTTGATTGACGCATATTTGCCTACATTCGACCCCCAAGTCTTGCGTGTTTTTGTGACGTAGCCACAACATATAGTACCATCCACATAATGACCATACATGAGATGCCATCTGATGGCGATTGACGAAGGTAGTTCTGTGACGCGGTGCGCAATCCCCGAAAAGCCTGCCGCCCATGTCCCTCAAC
>JBAVOF010000530.1:0-5915 GCA_049691835.1 Polyangiales bacterium | reverse complement strand
GGCAGGGTGATCGACCAGTAGTAGTCACCGTTGTCTTGCAGTTGTGTATAGACGATCGCCGCGTGCGACTCTGCGACGTTCGCGACGTCTTGTCCGGTGGCGATGAAGAGGGCGGCAATTCCGTTGGCGGCGTGGGCGCCGTTGTTCACCGACCCCGCGAGCATGGCGCCCGCATTGGAAGCCTGGCGGCCCCGGAACATCGTCTTGGTGTCGACACCCATCATCTGACGGATCGTTTCGTTTGGAATGGTCGCTTCCGCGATGACGCGTCGCCCACGGCTGTGAAGTGTGTTGAGTTGGGAGTGTTTCTTGTCGGTGTCGATGCCTCCCGAAAGCGTGTAACGCACGCCGCCCGGATATTCGCTCTTCATCCACTCGCACGCCGCGAGTGTGGCCTTGCCCACCATGTTTTGCCCGGCGGCATCCCCCGTCGTGTAGTTGAACCGAAGGTACCGCATCGGTCCGACGGCGTATTGCTCGATGTGCGAAAGCTTGGCGACTCGGCTAGTGGATTCGGCCGCGCTTCTGATCTCGTCCAGTTGCGTCTCGACCCAAGCGCCGAACTCACGCGCTCGACGGGCGTCCTCGAAAAAGAATACCGGCGCCCGTTGCATGAACTGCTCCACGACGGTCGTCTTGACGCCTCCGCAGGCCGTCAACAGCCGCATCCCGCGGTTGTAACTCGCAACCAGGGTTCCCTCGGTCGTTGCCAACGGGATGTAGAACTCCCCCTGTGCGTGCTCCCCATCGATCAGCAACGGCCCGGCCAGTCCGATCGGTACCTGCGCTACACCGAAGAAATTCTCGATGTTACCTCGAACCGATGCCGGTTCGATCGAATACTGGCCCACATGCGTGAGGGCGGCTCCGGTCTGCTCGTGCGCCAGCTCTCGACGAGTCCGCGCTGATGTCTCCGAATAGTCGTCGTCTTTCGACCGGGGCACGGGAGGTTTCTTTGGGGTCGTCATACTGGTTGGGGGTCCTGGCCGAAAAGCGCGACCGTTTCGGCCGCTGCTCCCGACGTCCTGTTTCGCTCTTGGTCGGTCGGCATGCGTGAAACCTCCTCAGGGCGATTTGTTAGCCGAGGCACGGCAAATTTGGAAGACAGACCGTCTAGCTCGGCGGCGTGTGGTCCAGCCCATACTCACCGAGTCGGAGCCCGCCTCTGCTGACCGTGTACTGGAACTGGCTGCGCGGGAGCGCGCGAATGCGTTCGCCGGGATAAACAAATACGAGCTCGCCAGCGCGGCGATCGATGGGCACATCATCATACCGCTCGAGCGCCGGAGGCAGCCCCTCGAAGCTGCCTTCCATGACGACATCGACGCGCTCCGCGGAACCGAAATCGCCCCTGAGGCGGATCACGACCAAATCTTCGGAAGCAACCGTACACGGCACGGTTTGTCCGGCGTCTACGACGTACGTCCGCAGCTGCAAGCCCGCACGCTTCAGCCCCTCGACTGCGTCCACGGTGAGGATGCTCTGCGCCTTACCGGCCACAAACACCGAGCGCACTCCGGCATCGAGTCGTGCGACGGCATCGAGCCGTCGTGCGGTTCCGACGTCTTCGAAGAGCAACTCTTCGATCTCGGTCTCGCGCGCAGCTGGAAGCCTGCCCTGCCAGTAGCGAATTAGCTCGTTCAGCGAGATCGTCACATCGCCTCCACATCACTCACGAGTTCCTGCACGTGCATCAGCTCACCAAGTCGGTTGATTGCGCGATGCCGGATCACGCGGACGTGGCCCGGTTTCAACCCAAACGCTTGGCCGATCTCCTGGGCCGAGCGACCTTCCTGGAATGTCAGAAGCACTACGGCGCGCTCTCGCTCCGAAAGCACTGCGAGCGCTTCTGTGAGACGATCGACATCCAGCGTCTCCGACGGACCGACCACATGATCACCCTCGAGCGCCGCGGCGCGGGCGACTTCCGCTTCGCGGCGTTCGCGGCGCCCTGCATCTCGTGCCATCCACCGTGCCGTTCCAAGGATGAAGGAGCCGATCCGGTCGGGCTCGCGCACGCTGCCCGCGCGGAGTCGCTCGATCACCGTGATCATCACGTCCTGTGCAAGGTCGCTTGCGCGGGGTTCGTCTCGGAGGTGTCGCATGCCGTACAGGAAGACACGTCGCGCAAATCGCTCCACCAGTGCGGCTTCAGCCGCCGCGCCACCGCCCTCGGTCACTGCACGGGCGACCTCTCCGTCAGGCACGGAGTCATCGAATGCGGAGAACGGCGAGAGCACCGTAGCGGAGTCTACCTCACGAAAGGAGACGATCGCCAGGGCCCCCGCCACGCAGAGACGTTGCCAGCCAGGAGCGAAGACCTCGGCCATCAGGCCGCCGCGCTCAGCATCGCCTCGAGTGCGGACTGATCGGGCCCGATGAACGGGTCAGAACCGCGGGCTGCGTCGAGCTGTGCTGAGAGCCATGAGAGCTTCCCGCGCGCGGGCGGTAGATGCGCGCTTAGCACGTGCTCCGGGGCGAGCCGCTCGAGCTCGGCCAACGAAGCCCGAAACGAGCGATCTTGCACATGAGTGAGCCAAGGCGCGTCGACCATGGCCCAGGCGCTCAGGCCCTGAATCAGGCTGTCCGTATCGACTGCGGCGATCTCATGAATGGGTGCTACGCCGAGCTCCTCCGCCAGGAGCGCCCCGAAGCAGTCGGAGCTGAAAAGCGCCCGTGCGCCGGGATCGAACGCGCCCATCGTCTCGGGCGCGTCATAACTCGGCATCGAAACCGCATGAAGCTTGCGATCGCCGACGTCCAAGCTCTGCCCTGGGTTGATCAGATAAAACCGTTCCGGGGGTAAAGGAGTGCGCATCGAAAGCTTGCCCATCCCCAGGTAGTTGGTGACTACGCGGGCCCTAGGGGCCATGGCGAGGAGCGGCTCGAGCGCTCCTATGTGATCGGCGTCGCAGTGGGTGAGCCAAATCCAACGCAGATCGGCGGGATCGATGCGCGTTGCCAGTGATGCGATGGTCTCCTCGATCAAGCTGGGCAATCCGGTGTCGATGAGGACCGGCTCCGAACCCTCGACGAGAAAAGCGTTGACCGGGAGGATGCCGAAGCCGGGTACCGGAGTGGCGCTCGAGAGGGAGGTGATGTTGGGCGCGATCGAGAAAGCACCGTGCGAAATTGGGCCGTTCATTGGGAATCTCCTTAGCAAATCGGGGCAGGCGAGCCCTCTGGTTTGCTCCTGTAGTGGAAGTCACCACCGGGGCGTTACACGCGTTGCAAAAGAAAACATCGGGACGATTGCTGTAACGCTCGCGCCCCGGCACACACATCCGGCGCAAAAGGAGGATCCGCATGCATCAGCATTTCCCAGTCGTCTCTGAATCGGCCCGACCCGAGTGTGCCGCCCTAACCGCCGAGCCTTTGCTCTACCGCTTCGAGGCACAGCTCGACTCCAGCCCGATCGGCCTCGTTCCCGAGGGGCTCCTCATGGCCAACGCCTTTGAAGGTCGCGTCACGGAGGGGCTGCTGGAGGGGGCTCGAGTCTGGGGGGTTGATCACCTGCTCGTTCGTTCGGACGGTGTCGGCGTGATCGATGCGCCCAAGACGATCTCCCTGGGCGACCGGCACGTCTTCGAGCACGTGCGCGGCTATTGCGTCCCACCGCCGGATCTGGCGATGCCACCTCTGCAGACGGTTTTGTCGCCTGAGTTCGTTTGGCCGGACGTGCCCTTCGTCGTCCGCGCAACCTCCACGTTTCGCACCGCAGATCCCGGGCTTGCGCATCTGCGCTCGGCCATCGCCCGCATCGATGGCCAGGTATGGTTTTGCACTGGGCGACTCGTGGTGGAAACCCGGCTCGTGAGTGGCGTCGGTGTCGAACGCGATGGCTAGGCGACGACTCTTGCCAGGAGTGCCCTTCGCCACTCGTCGCCGAGAGTTGGGATCTCCAGGGCTAGCTTCATACGGTCGAGGTCCGTTGCATCACCATAGCTCAGCGCCCAGAGCTCGTGGACGGTGATTCCGGTTGCGCCTCGCTCGATGCGGGTCACGGCATCGCCCACGCCGAGCTCTCCGGGTTCCTCGATTCGAAAGTAGAATCCCGGGCGCCCACTGTGAAGAAACTTCTTCACGAAACCAGCGTCGCCCATTCGGATTCCGAGCTTGAAACACGGCAAGCGGGGCTGACTGACTTGAAGGACGGAGGTGCCCACCGAGAACAGATCGCCGATGCCGACCTCGCGCTCGAGAAGGCCCCGAGTCGTGAGGTTCTCTCCGAACTGTCCGTGCTCGAGGTCCGTCCGTTCGAGCTCGGTGGACCAGAGAGGATAGTGCTCGACCGGATAGCCATAGACAGCCTTGTTTTCACCACCATGGGACGAGAGATCCGCTTGTCGGTCTCCTTGCAGGTTGTGCGCTTCAACGCGAAGACGCAGATCGGTTGGAGTCTTGTAGATGGCCGTCGTGACTGCCCCCCGCGGGGTATCGACCTCGCGGGGGACGCCAACGTTCACGGAGATCAGCTCAGCCATATTGGTTCCACACAGTATCCATCCCGCCGAGCATTACCCCAGCGGGTCGATTCTGAGCCGGGTCAGCTTCAGCCTGCTGATGTGCCAGCTACCACGCTCTTTGCGGTATTCCTCGTGATAGTGGCCGTATCCCCGAATCCCACGGGATGGCTTGAACTCGACGTAGTCGAACATCGCCCAAACACCGCGCGCTTCGGTCGGACTGAGAAGCTCGATCTCGGGCATGTGACCATGGTGCACGGTCGTTGCCTTGCCAACCGCCTTGCGAATGAAATCGACGACGTCGGCCCGGCCTTCGATGGTGTCTCCAGGCGCGTGTTTGTCGTGCGACACGTCGACGAGGATGTCATCGGTGAAGACCTGTGAAAAGGGGAGCCACTCCTTGGTGTCCATCAAGCGAAAGTAGCGCGCCTTGAGTTGCTTGATCGCTTCGATTTCCAGCAACTGCTCGGACGCTGAGAGCCGCTGTTCTGCGGAGTCGCTCATGTGGCGGGATTATTGGCGGGTTGGCCCGCGATCGCCAGTTCTTTCGTCGCAAGCTCCGGGGACGATTTCACTCGTAGTATTCACGACCGAGGTAGGTGATCAGCTCTTCGCCCTGCATCCAACGCAACGTGTTCTTCAGCTTCCCGAGCTGAACGAACAGATTGTTCTCGGGGTACAAGCCCGCCGGCGTGATCGGGCTCTTGTAGTAAAACGAGAGCCACTCCTGAATGCCGCTGAGCCCCGCACGTTGGGAGAGGTCCATGAAAAGCGCCAGATCCAAGACCAAGGGCGCCGCGAGGATCGAATCGCGACAGAGGAAATCGAGCTTGATCTGCATCGGATAGCCCAGCCAACCGAAGATATCGATGTTGTCCCAACCCTCTTTCTGGTCGCCTCGCGGAGGGTAATAATTGATGCGCACTTTGTGGTAGATCTCCCCGTATAGCTCGGGGTGAAGCTCTGGCTGCAGAATGGTTTCCAGCACGCCGAGCTTGCTGACTTCTTTTGATTTGAAGCTCTCTGGGTCGTCGAGGACCTCACCGTCGCGGTTGCCCAGAATGTTGGTGGAAAACCACCCCCGAATGCCGAGCATTCGCGCGCGTAAGCCGGGGGCGAGGACCGTCTTCATCAAGGTCTGTCCGGTCTTGAAGTCCTTACCGGAGATCGGCGTCCGCGTTTCGCGCGCAAGCTCCATCATGGCCTGAACCCCGCCCGTGGTGAGATGCGGCGCTCCATTCGCGTAGCTCACCTCTTCGCGCAAACAGGCGTACGCGTAAACCTGGGAGGGGCTGATCGCGGGATCCGAGCGCCGCAGGCCATCCTCGAACTTACTCAGAGAGGAGTGGACCTCGGTCGGCTCCCGGTGCACCTCCGTCGAACCGCACCAGACCGCCACGCAGCGATCCAGGTCGTTTTCCTTCTTGAATCGACGGATGTCCTCACGAA
>JBAVOF010000529.1:0-3009 GCA_049691835.1 Polyangiales bacterium | reverse complement strand
GTCGACTGAAGACGGGACGAGCCGCTCAGTTGAGACTGCAGGTCGGATTCACGCAGAACAGGTTGCCGTCCTGGCTCTCGTCGAAGCAGGCAAAGCCCGCCGGGCACTGCACGTTGGTTTCGCACGTCAGTTGGCACGTGTTCGATGCAGGGTCACAGACGAGCGCCAAGTTGTCGCGGTCGTACCGCTCTTTCAGGGCAGCCGTCATGCACACGTCAGGATCAGCTTCGGCGGCGCACGCGACCGTGACACAGCTACTGTCATTGGTGCAGGGCCAACCGATGTCCGCGTCCGGAGGCGGCGAGGTCTGCAGGCACTCGAAGCGAATGCGGGCACCGCTGAGCGGAGCGGCGCCTTCGGTGAAGCTCACGCGCTGCTGCGTGGGATTGAACGTGCACGCAGAGACCGTTTCCGGCGTGAAGTCGTCGTAGAACCATCCGAGCCCTGCGGGCACACCGTTGGCTTCGTTGCTGGGAAGCTGCGTAACGCGGCAGACCTCTCGCCCATCCTCGATGTCCACCGGGGTTTCCTCCCGGCCGCGGCCCGCGGTCGCGCAAGTCCCGCCCTCCGGCTGAACCTCGCGCACCTCACAACCCACCACGTCTTGCGAGTTGCGGTTGAGCGGAAATGGAAGGCAGAGTTGGCGCAAGGCCGCAGCGATGCGGTCCACGATCGCGTTGAGCGCGGGCGCGTAGTCTGCGGCGCAGATCGATTCGACGACGGTTCCCACGCCGGTGTTGGCCTCGCTGAGACCAAGTGCGGTCTCCACGATCCGGCGCCCCGGATAGGCGTCGCCCGATCCATCGGTCGCCGTGCATGCCGGTGTCAACTGTTGACCCTGGGTGCCGGCGGTGTCTGGATCGGCGGCTTCAACCATGTCCGGATCGTCCAGAATCGCTTGGTAGCGCAACTCGTCATTGCTGAAGTTCTCGCGATCCAAAGCAGACTTTTCGGGGATGCCCGTGATCGCGGCAAAGACGACCTGGCTCGGATCCTCCTTGAGTGCTGCGATCCCGTCTACGTATCGTTGGATCTGCTGGAGCGCTTCCTTGTGCTCCGAGCACCGAAGGTTGAACTGCACTAGTGAGTCGGTCGGCGGATCGGCAAACGGCCCCTGATATGGATTGGACGAGTGCTCTTCCACGTCGAAGAGCCGCGGGTCGGTCGTGGAGCAGTCGTCCTCGTCGGTGATCAGAATCACGGCAAGCAGCGCGTCGTCGCGATTGAACCCCGAGTTCGCGGTGTTTCGGGTGGAGGCCAGGATGCTCTCGAGCTGCTGCTCGAACCCGCAACCCCACATGCCATCGGTGCCCTGCCCGGTGATGCACGTCACGTCGTTCACCAAGGCCGTCTGATTGTCGCCGGGCTCGTGGTTGAGATAGAGCGTGCCGTCGGGCGGGGTCTGAGCCTCACACGTCATTCGGGGCTCGCCCTGATAGCCTGTGACCTGCATGAAGCCCGCTTTGCCATTTCCGCCGCTGCGCATGCAGTCTGGCGTCGGATTGAAGTCGAACGACGGACCAGAGCCGGCCGTGTAGCTGGTTGCCGGCACTGTGGAGTACCCGAGGTCTGGCGTGATGATCCCAACGTGAAGGCTTTCCACCGCGGGGAAGTCGCCCACCGGCTTCGACACGCCGTCGGTGTCGACACCGCCGCTCAAGAGCAGGCTCACCAGTCGTGGGACCTGCTCGGCGAGCTTGGCCTGCTCGTCTCGCATCGATGCCGAGTCGTCAATGATGAACAGGAGGTCCAGCGCGCGCTGCGGGTTGACCGGCACGTTCTGAGCCACGCCGTTGATCGTGCATGGATTGAGGGCGTTGAGCGTGCGCTGTGTACAGCTACTGACAGTCGCGATGAGGCCCACCACCACGAGTAAAAAAGCAAAGCGAATCTTCATGTGTTCTCCCCCTACCCGACAGCGAAATCATACCCAATGGGCAGCATCAAAGCCAATCGAGCAAGAACTTTACAGCAAACCTCCTCCCATATCCCGAAAATCATGAAATTTTTTTCGAGCCTGCGGATCTGCTATGCATAAAGTATAGGGTTAATTCCATGCGCCGTGTATTGGTCGTCGACGACGAGGAAAACATCAGGGTGGTGCTCCGCACCCTGCTCAAGAGACACAACTATCAGGTCGAGACGGCCGAGAGTGCAGAGACCGCCTTGGCGCAGCTGGAACGCTTCGACCCGGACTTCGTGCTTGCCGACGTTCGCATGAGCGGGATGACGGGGCTCGAGCTCTGCACCGAGCTCAAAGCGCGCTCATCGTTGGCGACGGTGATCTTGATGAGCGCCTACGGCTCGGTGGACCTCGCGATCGAAGCGATGAAGGCCGGCGCGTACGACTACATCTCGAAGCCCTTCAAACAGGACGAAGTGCTGCTCGCGCTCACGAAGGCCGAAGAGCGCGAGTCACTCCGGCGCGAGAACCGTGCGCTCAAGCAAGCCATCCGCAAAGAGCAGACCTTTCACGGCATCCTCGGAAAGAGCGAGGCAATCGGGAAGGTGTTCTCCACGATCGGCAAGGTCGCCGACTACAAAACGACCGTGCTGATTCAAGGCGAGAGCGGCACGGGCAAGGAGCTGGTTGCCCGCGCTTTGCATGCCGGAAGCTCGCGCAAGAACAAGCCGTTCATCCCCATCAACTGCGGCGCGATTCCCGAGGCGCTTCTCGAAAGCGAGCTGTTCGGCCACAAGAGAGGAGCGTTCACCGATGCACATGCCGACAAGTCGGGGCTGTTCGCGGAGGCCCATCAAGGGACCATCTTCCTGGATGAAATCGGCGAGCTTCCGCTGACGCTTCAGGTGAAGTTGCTTCGCGTTTTGCAGGAGGGTCGCATTCGACCTGTGGGCGCAACGCGCGATCAAGAGGCGGATGTCCGCGTGATCGCCGCCACTGTGCGGGACCTCCGGCGCGAGGTGGAAGAGAACCGGTTCCGGGAGGACCTCTACTACCGGCTGAACGTCTTGCAGATCAACGTTCCGCCGCTCCGGGACCGCCGGGAC
>JBAVOF010000528.1:0-3790 GCA_049691835.1 Polyangiales bacterium | reverse complement strand
AGCGTGCTGGGATTGCAGCTGTCGACGGTGCAGTCGTTGCCGTCGTCGCAGTTGGTCGTCGGTTCGTCACAGAAATCCACGAACGGGCACTGGACCTCGACCGTTTTGGTCTTGTCACAGTCGAGGTCGCCGTCCGTAGTAACCGCGATGCAGGTGATAGGACCGCCCGTGGTGCCTCCGGGAGTTGGCGGAATGCAGCTGACGAAGAAGTTCCCCTGTCCCGGCGGTCCGGGGAACTGCGCTGGGGGCTGACCCACCGAACCCAGCGAGTCGCCGAACCAGGTGCAGGACGGGTCCGGAGAGCCGTCGCCGTTGCAGTCCAAGAACAGATCGGTACAGGTGACCGTCGTCGACACACCTGGGTCCGGACCTGGGGTGCAGGTCAAGCCTTCGGGCGTGGTGACGCAGCTCTGCGGGTCGCAGCTCTGGCCACAGGTGCTGTCGCCGTCGCGGTAGCGGACTTCGCACTGCGTGGCCGCAATGGCCGGGTTCGGCGGGGGAAGAATCTGAACCTCGGAAGGCGCGCTGTCGAGACAATTCAGGACGAACAGGTCCGGACAGAAGTTACCGACGATGAACGAGAACGTGCCGTCGACGTCGAGCATGCCGACCGGGGCCTGGAAGCTCACGTCACAGAGCAGGACGATGTCGACCTGCGCGGTGGTGTCGGCGACGATGGTGACCGGCTGCTGACCGGTGCAGATGACCTCGCCGTCGTTGTCACGCGCACGAAGCTGCACGGTGCATGCCCCGGGAGGCAGGTCCATGAAGCCTTGCCAGATTTCCGGGTCACGGTTGTCGTCGACCTCCAGGTTGCCGTTGATTTGTGCTTCGTCAGCGAAGCTGTCGTTGTTGTCGAGGAAGGTGTCGCTGTTCCCGGCACAGTTGATGGTGTACTCGACCGACTGAATGTCGATCGGGGCGGGGACACCGGGGCTCGACTCATTGTTCGGAACGATGACGTTCAGCTCGGTGTTGGCCGCTGCACCGTCCTCGCCGCTCGCGCAGGCGGTGACGGCTCCCAGAGTGACGAGCAACACCAATCGGGAAATTCCTGTCCTGCCCATGCGTCACACTCCCGGAACCGAACACATCGCTGCACGAGGCACAGCAACTGAACGGGTCGAAGTCAAAACTACTACTGCAACGCGTCTCACAGAGTCAAGACGCCTCAATCACGCTTTCCCGATGGCTCGAATCGCGCTTCGGCGCCGTGGCGCGCGCCAACAGGCGGCTTGATACCGTGGCGCTCTGTCCCTCCTCAAAACCTTGTCGACCGTGCAATCGTTGACGTCTTCACGCTCCGGGTCAGGCTCGCTACCCTGATGCGTCACCTCTTGTGCGCCCTACTCGCGGCCGCCCGATCGAGCCTGAGGTCGCAGCGGGAGCTCGCTCTCGAGAACCTCGCCTTGCGACAACAGCTGGCCGTCCTGAAGAACACGACCAAACGCCCCAAGCTGAGCATAGCGGATCGCGCGTTCTGGGTCGCGCTATCGCGTCTTTGGACAGGCTGGGAACACGCCCTGATCCTCGTGAAGCCCGAGACCGTGATCCGCTGGCATCGCAAGGGCTTCAAGCTCTACTGGACCTGGAAGAGTCGACACCGAGCCGGGCGTCCACGGATCGATGCAGAGATCCGCATACTTATCCGTCGAATGGCCCGCGAGAATCCGACCTGGGGAGCGCCTCGCATCCACGGCGAGTTGCTCATGCTCGGCTTCGAGGTCTCCGAAGCCACCGTGTCGCGGTACATGCCCGTCAGACAAAGCCGCCGTCGCAGAGCTGGCGTTCGTTCCTGCGTAACCACACCCAGGACCTCGTTTCCGCCGACTTCTTCGTCGTGCCCACGGCCACGTTTCGCATCCTGTACGTGTTCCTCGTGCTCGATCACCATCGCCGGCGCATCGTGCACTTCAACGTCACCGAGGGGCCGTCCGCTCGGTGGACAGGTCAGCAATTGGTGAACGCCTTCCCTTTCGACTCGGCGCCGAAGTATCTCATCCGGGACCGAGACAAGACCTATGGCGCGGCATTCGTTCGTCGCGTGCGTGCCATGGGAATCGAGCAGGTCCTGACCGCGCCGCAGTCCCCGTGGCAGAATCCGTACTGTGAGCGCGTGATCGGGACCCTTAGACGGGAATGCCTCGACCACGTGATCATCCTCGGAGAGCAACACCTGCGGCGCATCCTAAGGAAGTACCTCGAGTACTATCACGGCTCCCGGACCCACCTCGCGCTCGACAAGGACGCCCCGGAGCTCCGCGAGCGCGAGTCCGCCGATGGAGGGAAGGTCATCGCCCTCTCGATGGTCGGCGGACTGCATCATCGCTACACGCGACGCGCAGCCTAGGCAAGGGTTTCTGTCACACAACTCACGTCGAGCGCCCGCTCGAGCTGCGCGCACTGCGCGCGGCGAAGACCGATGCCTTGCCGCGCTCGCGGGTCTCGATCCTTCGCCGATGCGGGTGAGGGTCCGAGCTCCGTTCGCTTGTTCGCCTTCGCGAGCATGCCGGCCGTGATCTCACGACGGATGACGTTCTGAGGAACGACAGGAGCTAAAGGACCGCTGGCTGGCTCACAGGGATGAACCGCTCGACCTCCGGCACATCGAGCCTAGCGAAGAACTCAGGGTAAACACGATCGCTGCTGCCGAGGCCCCCGAGGCCCAAAGGGACGGGCGGCGATGCCGGGATGACACGCACTGAATATGGTGCTAAATATGATGTCATGGACGCTTCCAAAGACATCGAGCCGATCACGACGCTCAAGCGTGATGCGGCGGAGCTCATCGCACGGGCCAAAGAGAGACAGAGCCCGATTGTGATTACTCAGAACGGAAAGCCTGCGGCGGTTCTGCAGGATGTCGCCGCGTATGAGAGACAGCGCCAGGCCCTTTTGCTCCTCAAGCTGATTTCGCAGGGTGAGCAGGACTACGAAGCGGGGCGCACAAAGACTTCGCCGCAGGCCCGCGCGCGAATTCGCAAGCAGCTTGCCAAGCATCGATAGTGAGCCGTCGATTTCGAGTGATTTGGACTGAGGTGGCGATCGCCGATGTCGAAGGCATCGTCGATTATGTGGCGGTCCACGATAGCTTTGCTGCCGCGGAAAAGCTCTACGAGAAGCTCGAGACTTCGATCGACTCGCTCGTCGCTTCTCCGCGGCGGGGTCGGGTCGTGCCTGAGCTTCGGGCAGAGGGCTTGGAGATGTACCGAGAGCTCGTAGTCAGCAAGTATCGCATCCTGTTTCGGGTTCGGGGCCGTGACGTCGTCTTGCTGGGAGTTCTTGATGGCCGGCGCGATCTCGCTGAGCTACTGATTCAACGAGCGATGGGTGACGTGCTCTAGGAGCTCTCTTAACCCATCGGGCTCAAGATGAGCGCCGAATTTCGCGGTACTAGCTCGATATGTCTCCTTGCAACGCACTCCAGACGGCGTTTGGATCGCCGATCTACAACTCCGCTTCGTCTCCCTGGATCTCACAACTCCCTTTCTTCGCCGGAACGGCAGCGATTCCGCTCGCGCGTCCGCACAAGTCGGATCGCGCGAGGCTCGCGCTCGGCCGCGCGGCTTGCGACGAAATGACGCCATGTGCCGGGGTGCGGGGTCTTCTGAATGCCCCACCGCTGCGTGGCGTGCTTCTGCCTGAGGGCTCGGGTTTGGATGGTTTGGCGGAGCTCAAGCTGTCGAAAAAGGCGTTTTCGGTCTGCGCCTGAAAAGGGTAGCGCTGCCAAGAGGTGGCGCTGCTGGCGGTATTTGCTCTTGAGACGTCGTCACTCGGCGGCCGCGGTATC
>JBAVOF010000527.1:0-13925 GCA_049691835.1 Polyangiales bacterium | reverse complement strand
GGGCCGCGCTTCCGACCATCAGGTACGCGTTGGAACAGGGCGCGCGCGTAGTCCTGGCCTCGCACCTGGGCCGCCCCAAGGGCAAGCCCGTTCCCGAGTTGTCCTTGGAGCCGGTTGCTGCACGGTTGGCTGAGCTGCTCGACGACGGAGAGGTGCGTCTGACGGACGACTGCATCGGCGACGGTGCGCGCAAGGTCGTGCAAGACCTTCGCGATGGGCAAGTTGCGATGCTCGAGAATCTGCGCTTTCACCCTGGCGAGAAGGACAATGACGTCGACTTCGCGCGCGAGCTCGGTGCGTCGTGCAACGCATATGTCAACGATGCATTCGGCGCTGCGCACCGGGCCCATGCATCGGTAAGTGCCCTACCCGGTCTGATCGAGGCCCGCGCGGCCGGCTTCTTGATGCAGCGTGAGCTCGAGGTGCTCGACAAGCTGCGCACCGACGCACCGAGGCCTTACATCGCTGTGCTTGGCGGCGCGAAGGTCAGTGACAAGATCGGCGTGATGGAGGCCCTGCTCGGCAAAGTCGACGCGCTGCTCGTCGGCGGCGCGATGGCGAACACGTTCTTGGCCGCGCGCCATCTGGATGTCGGGAAGAGCCTGTACGAAAAGGACAAGCTGGCACTGGCGCGAAGCCTGATGGCGACCGCAGAAGAGAGCGAGGTTGCCTTGTTGCTTCCCGTCGACGTTCGGGTTGCCGAATCCTCGGAGGCGTCTGAGGCGCGGGTCGTTCGGGTCGATGCGATTCCAGCCGATGCCATGGCGCTCGACATCGGGCCCGAGACGGAGAGACTGTTTCGCGACCGTCTACGCCGCGCGCAGTCTGTGTTTTGGAACGGCCCGATGGGCCTATTCGAGAACGCGACCTTCGCCCAGGGCACGCTGTCCGTTGCCCGCGCGGCCGCCGACTGTCCGGGGTTCAGCGTGGTTGGCGGCGGCGATAGCGTGGCGGCCGTCAAGCAGGCGGACCTGGCGAGCCGCTTCGATCACGTATCCACTGGCGGCGGCGCCTCGTTGGAGTATCTAGAGGGCCGCCCGCTCCCGGGCGTGGAGGCCCTTCGCCCATGAGTCGCCGCAAACCGCTGATCGCCGGCAACTGGAAGCTGCACAATGGCGTCGCTCAGTCCCAGGCCTTGGCGCGGGCAATCGCGACACACGTGGGGAGCGGCCTGGCCTGCGATGTCGTGGTGGCTCCCGTCGCGACCTCGTTGACGGCGGTGAAGCGGACCCTCGAAGGGACGGCGGTTGGGCTTTCCGCGCAGAACACGCATTGGGAGGATTCCGGCGCGTTTACGGGCGAGCTGAGCCCGGCTCTGTTGGCCGATGTCGGCTGCGGCTACTGCATCATCGGCCACTCGGAGCGGCGCCAGTTCTTCGGTGAAACCGACGAAGGGGTGCGCAAGAAAGTAGCCGCGTTGCTGAAGCACGAGCTGGTGCCGATTCTCTGTGTTGGCGAGAGCCTCGAACAACGCGAGGCCGGCAAGACACTCGACGTCGTGTTAGGGCAAGTCGAAGCTGCGCTCGAAGGCTTGGATTCGGTCGCGTTGGCGCCGCTGGTCGTTGCCTACGAGCCGATTTGGGCGATCGGCACGGGTCGCACTGCGAAGGCCGCGGATGCGCAGGAGGTCCATCGCGCGATTCGCGACCATCTTGCTGCGCTCAAAGGCGAAACCCGGGCAAATTCCATTCGGGTTCTTTATGGTGGGAGTGTGAAACCGAGCAACGCCGACGAGCTGCTCGCGCAACCGGACGTGGACGGCGCGCTCGTTGGGGGCGCGTCGCTGTCGCCTGACGACTTCATTCCGATTATCGATGCCGGTGTTCGCCGGGCGGAGAGCTGAGTACATGTATACCTTCATTTCGATCATTTATGTTTTCGTATGTCTGTTCCTGATCCTGGTCGTGCTGCTGCAGTCCGGCAAAGGTGGCGGGCTTGGCTCCGCATTTGGCGGAAGCACGGGCCAGCAGATTTTCGGCGGTGCCGGGGCGGGCAATCTCTTGACCCGCCTGACCGCTGGTTTCGCTTTCACGTTCATGGCCCTTTCGGTCTGGCTTGCATTCCTCTCCTCCTCAGGCGAGCAAGCCTTGGATCGCGCCGTTCGTGAGCAAGCTGCTGCGCAGGAAGCTGTCGCCCAGCCGGAAGACGCGGGCGAGTCGGATGAAACAGAAGGTGCCGAAGGCGCCGCCGTCCCCGAGGCTCCCGTTGATCTCGACGTCGCGCCCGAGACAGGCGAGTCGCCGGCGCCCGAGGGGGAGTAGCGCGCTGCGCGTGAAGCGTTTCGTTTTCGAACGACAGCCTCAGGGCTGGCGTGTGCCGTGCACCGGGTGAATGCGTAGGTACTGTCCCAGGTGCTTCGCGCCCAAGTAGAATGGCAGCGTGTCAAGCAAGGCGATCGTGAGCTTGAACGTGTAGCCTGCGGCAATGAAGGTCATGAGCTGAGGCCAAAGAGGCTCAGACGGATCGACGGGGATGCCCTTGGCGAGAAAGTGCGTGATCAGGATGACCGAGATCGTGTCGACCAACTGACTGACTAGCGTCGAGCCGTTGTTGCGAAGCCAGAGATGACGACCGTTCGTCAGGTCCTTCCAGAAGTGGAAAATCTGAACATCGATGAACTGGGCGGCGAGGTAAGCGATCATCGAAGCCGTCACCGCGCTGAAGGCGAGGCGTCGCAGCTCGAAGAAAACCCCCGATTGAGGTTGGCCAGCAGGCTCGAAACCAGGAAGCACGCCCCCGATCCAAAGAATGAACATGACCCAGAGGTTCAGGGCGAGCCCCATCCATACCACCTGGTTGGCGCGCCGACGCCCGTACAGCTCCGAGATGAAATCGGTGCACAGGAAGGTGATCGGATACGGCAGGATGCCAACCGCAAGCGGCATTGGCACCGTGAGGCTGGTGCCCGGCACCTGAAAGCTCAGGTCGATGAAGCGCGTGACGCCGAGAATGTTGAGCATCGCGAGCGTTCCCAGGAACAGTCCCGACAAGACCAAGAACACCAACTGGCGTCGCTCGTAGAGAGTCGCTTCGTCGAGTCGTGCAAGCCCCTCGAAGTCGTATTGGTCCGAGGGCAAGAACCCAAAAGAACCTTCGGTCACGAGGGGGCCTTTTGGCGCAGCGCCTTCCCTTCGATCCCTCGCCAAGCTTGATGTTCCTGACCCGCCCGCTTGGAGTCCCCGAGCTGCTGATACAGATCCGGAAGCGAGACCGAGACGGCTCGAGCTCCCATCGCAGCCTCCCAAGCGGCGCGAAACAGCTGAAGATCCTGAGCCGCCGGAACGATGACTTTGCCACGGATGAAGGCTGCCGGCTCTAGCGCTGGCACTTCGGCGTGCTGGTGTGACGCACCCGCTTCACACGCTGCGCAGTGATGCTCGATTCGCTCGTGCCGGACGAATACGCGGCTCCCTTCGGGGAGCGCTCGTTCGAGACCCTGCAACGCGCCCGGCTCCCGTTCGATGGCAACGAAGGACCAGCGTCGCTCGTCGCCGGGACGCAGAATCTCGAGCAGTGGAAACACTGGGACCGTCTCCGACTCCGATGTTTGATGCGCAGCCACCGGCGCACCATCCCAGAGAACCAGATCACCGTAGTCGATCGGCGCGTCGCGGAACGTCGGCGACTGCACGACACCATGGCAAGGACTCAGAGGCGCGATCCAGACCAGTTCGAAGCCCACCGCCTTGTCGGGCATTCGTGAAGTGCCATCGGTGGGGGAGGTGCGCGACAAGACTCGCAATAGCACCGGGGGAAGGCCGGCGACGTAGGGCATCCCGCGCGCGCGATCGAGACGAGCAGGCACACCGATCGCCTCCCAGGCTTCGACCGCTTCCTCGCCCTTGCCCAGGGCGGTTGCACATATGGCCAGATTCCAGATGACCGGCCGTTGCGGACCCAAGCGCATGCGTGCTTGCTCGTTTGCGGCATAGCCGTCGTCGAACCTGCCACGCCACTTGTCGAGCAGACCGGCGTCGTACCACCATTCTCCTCGCTCGGGGTCGAGCTCGATCGCGGACGTGAATGCCTCCTGTGCCTCCGCATCACGACCCGGGCCGCAGAGTCGTAGTGCGTTTCCGAGCATGGCGCGCAAGTTACCTGCCACGTTCGCGTCGTTGCGCTCAGCGTCGCTCAGAACATCCAAGCTTCGTTGCAAAGCCGTGGCTGCCCAAGCCGCAGGGCCGTCCTCGTCGAGGGTTGGTTCGTCCATACCGCGCCGGCCGGCTTGCTCGATGAGGAGGGAAGCCGCCGCAATCGTGAGGCGCCAGTCTTGGGTCCAAGCCTCTAGCAGCTGGCGGAGCACCTCGCGGTGCGTGGGTCGATTACCCATTTGCTGCACCAGGTCCAAGGCCAGCGCGGCGAGCTGGGGGTCCGAGCTCAGCTGGGTCTGCCTCTGAAGGATCGCTTCCCAGGCCGTTTGGAGGTCTTCGGTCGCGTCGCGGTGGCTCATGCGGCCGGAGCTTAGCAGCCGCCCTTCCCTTGTCAGCGCTGCCGGGGCGAGCAGTTCGCGATTTCCGCGCTCTTCTTGGTGGACCCGGTGATTTTTCGCTAACCTGACAAGGCGAGGGCCGGTCGGCCGCCGCCACTGCTGAACGAGGAAGAGTTGCAATACCACAGTGCGGGACTGACCGATGTCGGACAGCGACGAAGACTGAATGAGGACGCGTTCCTAGTCGACGACGACCTCGGCTTGTACGTCGTAGCCGACGGGATGGGCGGCCACGCCGCGGGGGAGATCGCGAGCCAGGAAGCCGTCGACACGGTGCACGGCATGGTGAGCCGAGGCCATGAGGCGCTCGATCGCGTTGCGCAGGGGGACACCTCCGAGGATTCTCTCCGGCGGGCGATTCGGATCGTCGAGAGCGCCGTGCAGGCGGCAACCTACATGGTCTTTGGTCTAGCTCAGCACGATCCGCAGCAGCAGGGGATGGGCACGACCGTGTCCGTCCTGGCGATGTGCGGCGACTACGCCATCACCGCACAGGTGGGTGACAGCCGAATCTATTTGATCAGGGGTCACACCGTCGATTCGCTCACCGAAGACCACACCCTCGTGGCCTGGCAGGTCAAGCAGGGGATCATCACCGAGGCGGAGGCGGCCCGGTCCCCGCATCGAAACGTGATCACCCGCGCGGTCGGAAGCCGCGAGTATGTTCAAGTCGACACCGGATTCTTGGAGGTTCAACCGTTAGATGCGTTCCTGCTCTGCTCTGATGGTTTGCATGGGTACCTGCAAGAGGCTGAGATCCCCGACGTCATCGACATGGGTCCGCGGGGCGCCGCCGAACGGTTCATCCACATCGCGAACTCGCGCGGTGGACGGGACAACATCACCGCTGTCGTCGTCAACGTGCGCTAACGCTCGGGCCAACCGCCCTACTCTGTCGTCTCGTCGTCCGCAGCGGTCTCTTCGGCTGCTGCCGCGATCGCGAATGCGCCGAGCTTGTCCTTGAGTGCATCGCCGAGGGTGGCTTGGGCACCGCCGAGGCTTGGGCCGATCTTCCGGGGTGCAGCCCGCTTCTGGGCCTCTTCCGGGCGCGCGACCTGATTGACGTCCTGACCCTCTGCAGCGCGAAGAGAAAGGGTGATGGTGCGATCTTCGTCATCCAGGCGGATGACCTGGGCCTTCACGATGTCGCCGGTCTTGACGATCTCGGTTGGCTCCTGACTGAGGTCGGCACTGATCTCGCCGCGAGGAATGACGCCCTCGACGCCACGCTCGAGCTCGACGTGGATGCCGTACTCGTCGGCGCCCGTTGCGCGAACCTCGATGACTGTGCCCTCAGGGTAGCGCTCCGGAACGAAGCTCCAGGGATCTTCGTACAGCTGTTTGATGCCGAGGCTCACCTTGCGGTCATCGTGGTTGATCGAGAGGATGATCGCTTCGACCTCGTCGCCTTTGCGATACAGATCGGCGGGATTGTTGATGCGCTGGGTCCAGCTCACGTCGGACTTGTGAACCATGCCGTCGACGCCATCCTCGATGCCGACGAACACGCCGTAGTCGGTGATGGAGCGGACGCGACCCTGGATGATGTCGCCCGGGTTGTACTTCTGCGTGAAGACCGTCCAGGGATCGGGCTCGAGCTGCTTGAGCCCCAAGCTGATGCGCTTGTTCTGCGCGTCGAGGTCGAGCACGACGCACTCGACGTCCTGGCCCACTTCCAGGACCTTCGAGGGATGCTTTGGCTTGGCCCAGGTCATTTCGCTGACGTGAATCAGGCCCTCGACGCCCTGCTCCAGCTCGATGAAAGCGCCATAGTCCGTGAGGGACACGACTTTGCCCTTGACCTTCTTGCCCGGGACGTAGACGTCGGTTGCCACATTCCACGGATCTTCCATGGTTTGCTTGAGGCCCAACGACACACGCTCGGTGTCTGCGTTGTACTTGAGCACCTTGACGGTGACTTCGTTGCCCACCTCGAAGACCTCGGACGGGTGATTGACCCGGCCCCAGCTCATGTCGGTGATGTGCAGCAAGCCGTCGATGCCACCAAGGTCCACGAACGCACCGTACTCGGTGATGTTCTTGATGGTGCCGGTGACGATCTGACCCTCTTGTAGGTTCTCGAGCGTCGCTTCCTTCAGGCGGTCGCGCTCCTTCTCGAGAAGCACGCGACGAGAAAGCACGATGTTGCCGCGCTTCTTGTTGAACTTGATGACCTTGAACTTGAACGTCTGGCCGAGGAGGCGATCGAGGTTGCGGACCGGTCGAAGGTCGACCTGCGAACCCGGCAAGAAGGCTTTGACGCCGCCGCGAATGGTCACAGCCAGGCCGCCTTTCACGCGCTGGGTGATCGTGCCCTCGATCAGCTCGTCGCGCTCGCATGCCGCGCTGATCTCGTCCCAGACCTTGAGCTTGTCGGCCTTCTCCTTGGAGAGCATGACGAGGCCGTCCTCGTTCTCCTTGGATTCGATCAGGACGTCGACCGGGTCGCCTGCGTTGGCTGCGATGTTGCCTTCGGCGTTGATGAACTCATGCAGCGAGATGATGCCTTCGGATTTGTATCCAATGTCGACGACGACGTTGTCTTTGCCGACTTTGAGAATCGTCCCGGCGACGATGTCGCCCTCGCGGAGTTGGTCTGTGCGGGTGGCCGAGGCTTCGAAAAGAGCAGCAAAGCTCTCGGGATTGGAGTTTTCGATTTGTGTGGTTTCGGTCATGTAGATTTCGCTGCTTCCGGAGCTATCGAGAGCGCCCGCCTTGCGCGGCTGTACTTTCGAAGACCCCCGGAAATGCAGGGGAGTCCGTGGGTAGCAGGGGACTTAAGGGGTGTCAATTGCAGGACTGCGCCAAGTCGAGGACGTGTCGCACGACCGCGTCCAGGTCCAGGTTGGTGCTGTCGAGGATCACAGCGTCCTCGGCGGGCCGCAGGGGGGCGATGGCGCGCGTGGAGTCGGCCTCATCTCGGGAGCGAATTGCCGCCAGAATCTGTTCGTAATTAGCCTCCATCCCGCGGTCCCGCATGTCTTGGACCCTTCGACGGGCTCGCTCCTCAGCCGACGCCGTCAAAAAGAGCTTCACCTCGGCGTCTGGAAAGACCACCGTCCCGATGTCCCGGCCTTCCAGCACGACCCCGCCCTCTCGGCCTAGATCTCGTTGGATGCCCAGTAACGCTCGGCGGACCCCCGGATAGGCGCTGACCTGGCTGGCGCCAGCCGAGAGCTCGGGGGTTCGAATCTCGTCGGCCCGATCTCGGCCATTGAGCAAAAGCCTTGGGGTTCCATCGGCTTGCGATGCGAAACCAAGCTCCGTCTTGGAGCAAATCTGCACTACGGCAGCTTCGTCGTCCCAGCGGACGCCCTGGTCCCGCGCGGCCAAGGCCACCCCGCGATACAGGGCGCCGGTATCCACCAGGGTGTAGCCGAGGTGTCTCGCGAGCGCGCGCGCGGTAGTGCTCTTGCCGACGCCCGCCGGGCCGTCGATCGCGATTACGGGCCGCGGACGCTTCACAGAATCTCCTCGAAGATGTCGGCGCCAAGCGAGCGCAGCAGAGCGACGAACCCAGGGAAGCTCGTGTCGACCGCTTCGGCGCCCTCGATCACCGACTCCCCGTCGGCGAGCAAGCCGAGCAAGGTCGCAGACATGGCTATTCGGTGGTCGCCCCGGCTTTCGATCCGGGCGCCGTGCAGCGTTGCGCCTCCCGTGATGATCAACCCGTCGGGCAACTCTTCACAGGGAACACCGAAGGCGCCGAGAACCTGGACCATGGTGGCGATGCGGTCGCTCTCTTTGACTCGAAGCTCCGTGGCGTCGCGGATCTCGGTCTGTCCCTTGGACACCGCGGCCAGGGCGCAAATGGCAGGGATCTCGTCGATCATGCGGACGACCAGCTCTCCGCCGGCGACAGACCCTCGGATGGGCCGGTGAGCAACGCTGATCTCGGCCACGGGCTCGTCACCGGCACCATGCCCACTCGAACGGTGCGAGACGTCGGCTCCGACGAGTCGCAGCCAATCGAAGAGGCCAGTGCGGGTTGGGTTCACACACACGTCCTGCACGCGGACCTGGCTCCCTGGTACGATCGCAGCGGCGATCAGGGGGAACGCGGCGCTGGAAGGGTCCCCCGGAACATGCCAGTCGAAGGGCTCCCAACCTTTGGCCCATTCGAGGTTTGGATCGAGAACGACCGAAGCGCCTGCGGTTTGAAGGGGGACGCCGAGGGCGAGCATCATTCGTTCCGTGTGGTCCCGCGACAGGACAGGCTCCTCGATGGCAGTTGGGCCGGAAGCGTAAAGGCCGCTCAGAAGGAGGGCGCTCTTGACCTGCGCGCTGGCGATCGGCATCGAATACTCGATTCCTTTGAGGGCCTCGCCTTCGACCAGAGGCGCGATGGAAATCGGCGGGTAGAGCTCCTCGGGCTTTGCGCCCGCGGTACCCGCGATGTGGGCACCCCTGGCCCTGAGTGGCTTGATGACGCGGCCCATGGGACGGGCGGTGAGCGACTCGTCCCCGATCATGCGCGTGCCGAAATGCTGTCCACTGAGCAATCCGGCCAGCAGACGCATCGTGGTGCCCGAGTTGCCGCAATCGATGAGGTCGGTGGGCATTCGGAGCCCGTGCAGGCCGACGCCATGGACGACGGTGCCGCCGTCGCTGAAGTCCACCGCAACGCCCATGGCGCGGAACGCTTGCCGCGTTGCAGCGTTGTCCAATCCCTCCGACAAGCCCGTGATCCGCGAAACGCCGCGCCCCAGTGCCGCAAAGATCAAGCTCCGGTGGCCGATGGACTTGTCGCCTGGGACGCGAACGGTGCCCTGGAGCGGGCCCGCTCGGCGGACACGGTATCGCTTGGCCCCGCTAGACACGCGGCTTCTCTAGCACGCGGCGTAGTGAATGCAGAACGCGCGCGTTCTCCTCCGGCTTGCCCACCGTGATGCGGATCCAGGACTGCAGGGGTACCGGCATGGCGCGCACGATGACGCCTTCGTGGAGCAAGGCCTCGTACACCGATCTCCCGGGGCGCTGGACGTTGACCAGAACGAAGTTGGCTTGGCTGGGTGCCACGACGAGACCGGCCATCTCGAGGGCTCGGGTGAGCCGCTTGCGGTCGGCGACCGTGGCCTGGACGCTCGATCGCAGATGGGCCTGATCGGCGAGCGCGGCCTTGGCTGCGACTTGGCCGGGCGTCCCGACGTTGAATGGGGCTCGCAGGCGGTTGAGGGCGGTCACGATCGCAGGGGTGCCAAGCGCGTAGCCCACCCTCAGGCCCGCCAGCCCGTATGCCTTGGAAAACGTTCGCAGGACGCAGAGTCGCTCGCGCGTATGGCGGAGCGCGTCCGCGCGGACGAAGTCCTCCGCGTCGGCGTACTCGACGTACGCCTCGTCGATGACCGCGATCACGCGCTCGGGCAGCCGACGTAGCAGCCGCTCGAGCTCGACGCCCGGGATGTAGCTCCCAGTAGGATTGTTCGGGTTGGACACGAAGAGGAGCTTGGTCTTCCCTGTGACGGCATTGAGCAGGTCGTCCACGTTCCAATTCAAGTGATCGCGCAGCGGGACTGCCGTGAACTCCAGCTCCTGCGCGACAGCGCCGATGCGGTAACAAGGAAAGGACGGGTGGCCGAACACGGCGTGCTCCCCGCGGCTGGCGAACACGCGGCAGACTAAATCGATGAGCTCGTTGGAACCGTTGCCGAGACAGAGCTCTTCAGGTGCAACGCCGTGATGTACCGCCAGGGCGTGGCGCAGATCGTGCCCCCTCGGATCTGGATAGCGGTGGAGTTGCAGCGAAGCGCTCGTCGCCGCCTCGATGGCTCTTGGCGAAGGGCCGTACGGGTTTTCGTTCGACGCGAGCTTCAGCACATCGTCGATGCCGAGCTCACGCTTCAACTCGTCTTCGGGTTTGCCTGGCTCGTACGCCGTCAGAGAGAGCAGGTGGGGTGCGGCAAGGTCGCTCATGGAGGTCGGTCAGCTGGGTCGAGGATAGCTTCCCAGAACCTTGGCATAGCGTGCGATGCGGCGCAGCTCCTCGATCGCCGTCAGGACTGCCCGGTCGGTGAGGTGACCGTCCATCTCGAGGAAGAACACGTGATGCCACTCAGTGCCGGTCGACGGACGAGACTCGACCCTAGTGAGGTTGATTTGGCGGTCGGCCAAGGGCCGAAGGGCCCGGTGGAGCGCACCCGGCTCGTCGCCTGGCGCGATCGCGAGGACCGTCCGGTCCCGCCCTGTACGCGACGGGAGCCGGTTGCCGACGATCCCGAATCGAGTGAGCACATCGGAGTCGTCCTCGAGCCGATCGTCGATCAGCGCCAGGCCGTGCAACTCGCGGAGAAGCGCCGACCCGAGCGCGGCCGATTGATCATCGGCAAGAGCAAAGTGTGCGGCCGCTTCGCCTGATTGCACGTCAACGAGAATCGCATCGGGGTACCGCGAGCGCAGCTGCCTCTCGCATGCTGCGATCGCTGGTGCAGCGCCGTAGATCTTGATCACGAGTGCCGGGTCGCCCGATTGCGAAAGCAGCTGATAGCGCAGGGGCGCTATCCGCTCCGCACAGAGCTTGGCGTCGGTAGCGAGCAACCCTTTGAGCGTCGCTGTGATGGCTCCATCGGTCGAGGTCTCGAGTGGGACGACGCCGAACGTCGCGTGTCCGTGCAGGACGGCCTGCAGCACCGCCTCGACGGAATCGCTCGGTCGAAAGCTTGGCGCGTGGCCGAAATAGTCGCGTGCCGCCGCATGCGCGAGGTCGCCAGGAGCGCCGACGTAGGCGACGACGTCGGGGGTCACCAGCTCGGTGCATGCCGACAGAATCTCGCGGAAGACCGGCTCGATGCTCGCGCTCGGAAACTCCGTGGCGAGCGCGCGCGCCGCCGCGACGACGACGGCCTTCTTCGGCAGGCGCATCGGCTCATCGTCGGTCTCGGTGCGGAGGACATTGTACTCGCGGATGGCCCGCGCCCGCGCGTCTAGAGCGCTCACGATCTGCCGGTCGGCATCCTCGAGCGCCGCGGTGATCCGGGCCATGCGATCGTCCATGTCGCTGATTGTAACAGGAGCGTGGACGAAGGTATACCGTCGGCGGCAGTCTCTTACTCGTCGTCGCGACGCGCGAGGTCGCGCAAGCGTGCGAGCGTGACGAGTGCATCGACAGGGGTCATCCGTTCGATGTCGAGCGCTTGTAAGGTGGCTTCCACTTCGGATCTCTTCGACGGACTCGCCTCGAACAGGGGAATCTGTGGTGCGGGTGTTGCCGTGGCGCGCGTCTCGAGCTCTCGTAACTTCGCTTTCGCGCGTGCCAAGACTACCGGAGGGACGCCCGCGAGCTTGGCTACGGCCAAGCCATAGCTGCGATTGGAACCCCCTGGGACCAGTTGATGTAATAACACCATACTGTCAGCATGCTCTTTTGCGGCGACGTTGTAGTTCGCCGCGTTCGGCAGGCGATCCGCCAGCTCACAGAGCTCGTGATAGTGAGTCGCGAAGATCGTCCGGCAACGCGTCGCGTCGTGCAGGTGTTCGGCCACGGCCCAGGCGATCGCGAGCCCGTCGTAGGTGCTCGTTCCACGTCCGATCTCGTCTAGAATCACGAAGGAGCGCTCGGTCGCACCCCTCAGAATTGCCGACGCTTCCATCATTTCGACCATGAACGTGCTCTGGCCCCGCGCCAGGTGGTCACTGGCCCCGACGCGGGTGTACACCCGATCGACGATCCCAATTCGCGCACTCTTGGCGGCAACGAAACCCCCTGCCTGGGCCATGATGACGGCCAGGGCGGCCTGCCGCATCGCGGTTGACTTCCCGGCCATGTTCGGTCCCGTCAGGAGCATGAACCGGGTGGCTTCAGGTTCTAACGCGATCGTGTTTGGGACAAAGCCGTCTTTGGCGGCATAGCATTCGACGGTGGGGTGCCGGCTGTCTTCCAGGAACAGGTCGCGGCTGCCGTCTACCATCGGGCGGACATAACCGCGTTGGTGCGCGACCTCGGCGAGCGCCGCGCTGGTGTCGATCTGAGCGATGACGCGAGCGAGCCGGTGTAGCCTCGGTGCTGCCTCGCCGACGCTCGTCCGGAGCTCCACAAAGGCTGCGGATTCGAGTGCTCGGGCGCGCTCGTCAGCGTGAAGGATGCGGTCCTGTAGCTCCGCGAGCTCCGAGGTGATGAAGCGCTCTGCGCTCGCGATCGTTTGCTTTCGTACGTAGTCGGCAGGCACGGCCTCGAGCTTGGACTTTGTGATCTCGATGTAGTAGCCGAAGACCCGAGTGAACTTGACCTTCAGCGAACCAATCCCGGTTCGCTCACGCTCGCGGCGCTCGAGATCGAGCACGATGTCCTTGGCGCTCGTGGACAGCTCGCGGAGCGCATCGAGCTCTGTCAGATGTCCTTCGCGAAAGATCCCGCCCTGGCGGTCGACGGCGGGGGGCTCATCGACGAGTGCAGCTTGGAGCAAGCCCAACACGTCCGTGCACAGGTCCACATCCTCCAACGAGGCCATCGCGTCATCGAGGTCTTTACCGGGGCGGCCGCTGAGTTGCTCGCGGAGCGTGGCGGCGGCCAAAAGCCCGTTCCGGATGGTGGCCAGGTCGCGTGGCGTTGCGAGCCCGACGGCTGCGCGGACCGCGAGACGTTCGAGGTCGCCGATCTCTCCGAGGCGCGCCCTAGCCTGGTCCCGGCAACGGGGATCGCATGCAAACAGCTCCACGGCGTCGTGACGTCGCCGGATCCGGTCGACGTCGGTGAGGGGTTCGAGCAGCTGGGACCGAAGCGCGCGGGCGCCCATGGGAGTCTTGGTTTCATCGAGCAGGTCGAGCAAGGAGCCGCGGCGCTCGCCGTCGAGAGTCCGAACGAGCTCTAGGTTGCGCACAGCAGCGTCGTCGAGGACCAGACGTTCGCCCGCCGTGTAGAGGGTGGCTAGATGGATGCGGGAATCGGCTTGATGTGCCCTGGCATACCCGAGCACCAAGGCGGCGGCCCGAGCCGCAGGCCCTTGGCTGCAGAGCTCGGCGGCCTGTTCGGGGCTCAGCGCCGCGCGGAGCACTTCGGGGGCGTCCCGGAGCTCGCCTGTCCGCAGCGCCGCTCTGGGGAGGCTTTGCTTGCAGAGATCGAGCAGCTCCACCGCGCCCGACTCCACCACGATCTCGGCCGGGTCGAGGCGCACGAGCTCAGCGACCCATTGGGGCCCGACTTCGGCCACGCATGCGCGGAGCGTGCCGGTAGAGAGCTCCAGCGCAGCGATCCCCCCGTCGCGCGTCGCCGCGACGAGGAAGTTCTCGGCGCGCGCATCGAGGGCATCGGGGTCGAGGCACAGCCCAGGGGTCACCACGCGCACGACCTCCCGCGGCACGACGCCTCGAATGCTCGACGGATCCCCCATCTGTTCGCAAATCGCGACCTTCTCCCCATGACGGAGCAGCACGGCCAGGTACCCGGCGGCTGCGTGGTGGGGCACGCCGGCCATCGGGATTCTGTTGCCGGTGGGATCGGTGC